>JARRPS010000145.1:0-11105 GCA_037382625.1 Gemmatimonadota bacterium
CGCGACGGCCCGGATTCTCTCGATGGCCTGTCGGGCGGCCGATGAAGAAAGGCCGCTGGTTCGAATTCCGGGAGCGCCACGGCGGATCGTGACTTCGACCCGAACCCGGACGGGCCGCGTACCGACGAGAGCGAAGGTGTGGACGATGCGAAACACACCTCCGGATGGGGTCCGGCGCTCATCTCCGGCTCATCGGCGCCCCCGCGCCGGGGGCTGCCATGCCGTCACTTCAGGCGAGGACCCGTCCGGGCGGCGGGAAACGGGTGTTCCGTCTCCGGGTCCATCTGGCCGATCACCTTCGCCAGCAGACCGGGGTGCGCTCGCAGGAGGTAGGTGGCCATCAGGAGGCCGGCCACCAGGTTCGCCACGGCGACGGCTACCCAGGACGGAGCCAGAGGCCGGTCCACGCTGTAGCCGAGAAACCCCGACAGGGAGTAGAAAAACCCCGCGAGGCCGATGAAGAGCATGATCAGGAAGAAGCCGGGATTGGTCTCGGATCGGGACACCAGCCAGGCCGCGATGACTCCGAACAGGAGAAACGCGATCAGGTGGATGCCGTTGAAGGCGATCACGGAACCCGTGACGGCGCCCCCGATCACGACCGACCCGTGGGACACGAGCGGGTCTCCGAGGGCCGCCGCAGTAGCAAAAATCGACTGCCCGGTGACGAGATGCAGAATCCCGAAGAACAGGGCGATCGAAGCGTATCCGAGCAGGCCGGCGACCAGCCCCTCCGTCAGCGTCCGTGCGCGCTCCGGTGACATGAGATGCTCCTTGGCCGAGACGGCTGGAAAGTGTGCCGGCCGGAGCATCGGGCGGGGGGGCGTGGAGGACGCCACAGCCCGGTTAGCACGTTCTGTCACAAACTATTACTTACGTACTCCGTCCGCAACCCGAATCCCCCCGGTTCAACGAAAGGTGGCGATCTCCTCCAGCGGCTTGCGCTGCAGCTCGGGGACCTGCGCATCCTGTGCGGGATACCCAGCCACCAGCAGGAGAAAGGGTCGTTCGTTCCTCGGCCGTTTCAAGATCGAGTTCAGGAACCCCATGGGACTCGGCGTGTGCGTGAGCGTGACGAGACCCGCGGAATGAAGGGCGGCGATCAGGAAACCGGTCGCGATTCCAACGGATTCCTGCACGTAATAGTGCTTCTCCCTGCTCCCATCCTCTTCCTCACCATAGCGGCGTGCGAAGATCGCGATCAGGCAGGGCGCATTCTCGAGGAACGGCTTGCTCGCATCGGTTCCGAGGGGCGCGAGCGCCGCGAGCCAATCCTCCGGGGCTCTGCCTCCGTAAAATTCTCGTTCCTCCTTCTCCGCGGCGATGCGGATCTCCTTCTTCAGGACCGGGTCGCGCACGACGACGAACTGCCAGGGCTGCTTGTGGGCGCCGCTCGGCGCGGTCCCCGCCGTGCGAATGCAATCCTCGACCACCCCTTCCGGAATCGGGCGGTCGGAGAACTCTCTCACGGTGCGCCGTCGGTTCATCAGTTCGTAGAACTCCCTTGCCCGTAGCCGCATCTCTTCCGGCGGTCTCTCGGTCCACCCATTCAGCCGAACGAATCTCTTCTCTTCCATCCCCGCTCGCTCCCTCGATCTGTGAGTCCGGTATTCTCAGCGATCGTCGGCCGGACCGATGGACCCGCGAACTCCAACAGGATTCGCCCCCGTTCGCTTCCGCGCCAGCCTCGACGGGTTCGGGGGCGTCGCCGCCACGACGGTTCCCTGTCCGGCGCGGTCCGCTAGATTGGGCTCCGTGGATTCCAATGCGAACTTGCCCGCGAGTCTCGAGCGGCTGAGCTGGCCCGAGGCGGCAGAGTGGTTCCGGCGTGACCCGCGTCTGCTGCTCCCCGTGGGCAGCTGCATCCAGCACGGGCCTCACCTCCCGCTGGGCACGGACATGGTGATCGTCGAATCGCTCGCTCACGACATCGCCCGCCGCAACGGCTTGCTTCTCGCTCCGACGATCGCGTACGGCGTCGCGTCGGAGTCCGACCGCGACTACGCCGGAACGGCGTCACTCGACCGAAAGACGCTCCACCGGCTCTTGAACGAGCTCGTGGACTGCTGGGGCCACCAGGGACTCGAAGAGATCGTACTCATTACGACCAACGGATTCGCACGAAACATTCAGGCTCTGGCCTCGGTCGTGGCGGAAACGGTGCGCGTGCGTTCGATCGACACTCACGCTCTGGACCTCTCCGAGTTCCTCACGCAGGGCAACGCGCCGGAGCGGGCGGGCGAGCTCGAGACGTCGCTCATGCTCCACCTGGCGCCGGATCTGGTGCGCACCGAGTGGATTCTCGACTCTCCGGGCTCGCCCCGCCCGGGCCGCGACCTGGCAGCTTCGGCCCCGATGCCGGGATCGCCGGGCGTGGTGGGGCTTCCCTCCCTCGCTTCGGCGGATAAGGGACGGAGGATCTATGAGCACATGGTGGAGACGATCTCCGCCAGACTGGCGAGTTGAGGAAATGACCGGCCTGCGGGTTCGAGCAGGTCTTCGACGTCCCGCGTGTTTCGCGGTCACCGTCGTCCTCGCCGTGGTCGCGTTGACGATCCCCGTGGGCTCCGTCAGGGCCCAGGACCCCTCGATGATCGATGAGGGACTGTTCGAGATCTTCGTCGGGGGCGCATCGCGGGGCCAGGAGTCATTCGCCATCCGCCGGCAGGGCGAGGAGTACATGGCAGTGGGCAGATCGAGCCTGGAGGGCGAGGACCTGCTGGTGCAGTCGGCGGAGATCGGGCTGCGAACGGACGCCCGATTCGTTCCCGTCAGATACGAGTTCCGCACGCTGCAGCGTCCCTCTTCCACCACGATCGCAGTGAGGGCGGGCAGTCGAATCCGCGTTACGACCTCCAACCAGGAGGGCGAGCGTATGACCGAGCTGCTCGCCGATCGGGAGATGGTTCTGGTTCAGACCGGGGTGGCGCATCATTACTGGTTTCTGATTCAGCGATTCGCCGACGCCACTCCGGGAACGGGCGGCACGGTCGACGCCCTTGCGCCGGGCGCGGTGAACCGCTCGGCAATCCGCCTCGAAGCGGTGGAAGAGGTGGAGTTGCCGTTTCCCGGACGAGCTGCCATTCCGGCGAGACGGTACGACATCCTGATCGGAAATACCCGACATATCGTGTGGACTGGCCTGCAGTCGGGCCACATTCTCCGGGCGGAGATCCCGGAACGGGCGTGGGCCGCAGTCCGGCTCTTCGAGCCGCCCAACGAGAGCTCCACGCCTGACGACGACCAGGAAAGGTAGGGCCACAGGTGGACGAGATGAGAGGCCGCACCTCATTGGATCACATGGAGGCCTCGCCTCCGCTGCCTTCCCTTCCGACGAGGGTGGTGCAGGTATTCCTGTCCCCGGCCAGGCTGTTCGACGCTCTCGCCGTTACACCGAAATGGGTGGGAGCTGCCGTGGTCGTGATTCTCCTGGGACTGGTGGTCCAGGCACTGATTCCCCTCGAGTTGATTCGTGAGATGGCGTTGTCGGAGCTTCCAACGGACGCGTCCCCCGAACAGGTCGCGGCCGTCGAGCAGTTCATGGGGGCGACGAAAGTCATACGGTGGGCGGCGACCGTCGTCGTTCCGATTCTCCTGATCCTGTTCGTCTCCGGGTTCATTCTGCTGGTCTGGAATGCAGTCCTGGGCGGGGAACAGAGATTCGCGGCGGTTCTGGCCTGTACGGCGCACTCCTACATCGTCTGGGCCTTCGGCGGCCTCGCCACGCTGCCCCTGCTCCTGGCGAAGCAGGATCTGCGGACGACCTTTTCGTTGCACCTTCTGGCCCCGTTTCTGGACTCGAGCAGCTATCTTTACAGGCTGCTGGCCGGTTTGAACCTGTTTGGAATCTGGACGATGGTCCTGCTCGGTATCGCCGTAAGCCGTCTGTATCCTAAGGTGTCGGCAGGCAGCGCCTGCACGGTGATGATCGGGGCGTACGTCGTGATGAAGGCGATCACCGCGATCTTCGCGCCGATCTGATTGGAGGGATCGTTGATCGTCGCTGAACGGTGCGGACCTCCCGGGTGTTAGTCCCGGCGGAGGGTGGATCGGGCCGACGAGGATTCCGGTGCTCGCGAAACTGGCCGTCGCCTGTTGCCGTAGAGGGAGGCGCTTGCCGGTTCGAAGTCAGCACTGCCCTGATGCTATAACCAGCGAAAGAACCGAATGTCACGCGGAAAGAAGATTCTGATCGGCGTCGGTGTGGCCGCCGTCCTGGCCATCATGGCGATCGCCGCCCTGCGGAGTGGACGAAGCGATGCCGTCGAAGTGCGCACAGAAGATGTCGCACGGAAAGACCTGGTCGCGCGAGTCTCGGCGACCGGATACATCGAGCCCAAGCGCCTCGTCGACATCAGCGCCGATGTCTCGGGACGGGTCGTCGAGCTGAATGTCGAAGAGGGGGACGAGGTAGAAGAGGGGGACCTGCTGCTCGTGATCGACCCTGCCCGATTCGAAGCTGCCGTCGAGCGGGCCGAGGCAGGCCTCGCCGAAGCTTCCGCCCGCGAGGCGCAGGCTCGCGGAAACTACCTCCAGGCGAATCGGGACTGGGAGCGGATCCGCGACCTCAAGGCCCGGCTGCCGGAAATGGTCACGGATACGGAGTTCGAGACCATGCGCACGAACGCGGAGGTTCAGGAGGCCCTGTGGGAGTCGGGTCAACATGCCGTCGAGATGGCGCGGGCCGGCCTCAAGGAAGCTCGTGACAACCTGGCCAAGACCGTCATCCGCGCTCCGATGAGCGGGCGCGTCACCCGTCTCAACGTCGAAAGAGGGGAAACCGCGATCGTCGGTACGATGAACAACCCCGGCAGCCTGCTGATCACCGTCGCCGATCTCTCGGTCATGGAGGCCGTGATCGAGGTGGATGAGACGGATGTTCCGGACATCTCGATTGGAGACTCCGTGTCGGTATCGGTGGATGCCTTTCCGGACCGGGAATTCGTCGGACGGGTGACGAAGATCGGCAATAGTTCGATCCGTCCGCGCAGCCAGCAGGTTTCGAGCTCGGACCAGGCGATCGACTTCGAGATACGGGTTACCCTGGAAGACGCCGATGTCGAACTGCGTCCTGATCTTTCGGCATCCGCCGACGTGATCACCGACGTGAGACCCGGTGCGCTTTCGATACCGATCATTTCGCTGACACTGATGGACCCCGGTGAGTTCGAACGGATGCCGAACGAGCTCGAGGATTCGGGCGCCCGCGCCTCTGAAGAAGACCCCGATGAGCCCGTGGAGGGCGTCTTCGTGGTGGCGGACGGACTGGCACGTTTCCGGCCCGTGGAAGTGGGAGTGGCGGGCGATGCCTATTTCGAAGTGCTATCGGGGCTCGAGGAGGGCGAGACAGTCGTGTCCGGCACCTACCAGGTAATCCGCGATCTGGAGGATGGAGACGCGGTGAAGATCACAGAGGCCGACAGCGCGAAGGCCGAAGGCGAATGAACGGGGAAGAGCGGATGCAGATGAACGCGAACGAGGTCATCATCGAGACCCGTGGGCTGACGAAGCTGTATCAGATGGGCGCGGAGACGATCCACGCACTGGCGGGTGTCGGGAAAGTCGACCCTGATGAACTTGATCGGCTGTCTCGATACCCCGACTTCAGGGGAGTACATCCTCAACGAAACGCCGGTACAGGGGCTGGATGACGACGAGCTGGCGCGCATTCGGAACCGTGAGATCGGTTTCGTCTTTCAGACCTTCAACCTCCTCCCTCGGGCAAGCGCGCTTCACAACGTGGAGCTGCCGTTGATCTACGCCGGTATTCCGGCCAAAGTGCGTCAGGAGAAGGCGCGATCCGCGCTGGCGCGCGTCGATCTGGCCGACCGGACGCACCACAAGCCGAACGAGCTCTCCGGCGGACAGCGGCAGCGGGTGGCGATCGCCCGGGCGCTCGTCAATGACCCTTCGATCCTGCTGGCCGACGAGCCGACCGGAAACCTGGATTCGAAGACTTCGTACGAGATCATGAACGTCTTCGAGGAGCTTCACGCTTCCGGTCAGACGATCATCATGGTCACCCACGAGCACGACATCTCCGAGCACGCCCAGCGGGTCGTCACCCTGAGGGACGGACTCATCGAGTCGCACGACGCGAAGGCCGACGGCCTGATGGCCGGAGTCTGATCGGGCAGGCGGGAGAGGGAGCGAAGTGTTCGTCCTCGAAGGGATCTGGATCGCACTCCAGCAGGTCTGGGCGCACAAGCTCAAATCCGCCTTCACCCTGATCGGGGTGATCATCGGGATCACGTTTCTGATCGCCGTGATCACCGTCGTGGAGGGAATGAACCGGTACGTTCAGGACGACTTCGCCGGCTCCTTGTTCGGAATCAACACCTTTACGGTCGTCCGGCGCAGCCGGATCTCGACCGGTTCGGAGACCGAGGAACGGCGACGGGAGCAGGCACGGAACCCGGACCTCACCTTGCACGACGTCGAGGTGGTCCGTCGGGCGGTTCCCGACGCGTGGCGCCTCGCCTACAGTTCCGATCGCGGCTTCGACGAGGTGAGCTACAAGGACCGCCGGCGCCGCAACATCCGCCTGATCGGGGCCTCGGAGGGATACGAGACTCTGCAGGGCTGGGAGGTCTCCCGCGGTCGAGGTCTGACACCTCTGGACGAGAGACGCGGGCTCAAGGTCGCCGTAATCGGCGCGGAGATCGAGGAGAAGCTGTTTCCGGGCCTCGATCCGATCGGCAAGGAGATCCGCATCGGCTCCCAGCGCTTCGAAGTCGTCGGCGTATGGGACAAGCAGGGAGGCCTGTTCGGGAACATCCGGGATGCTTCTATTCTTCTTCCCTTTTCGGTCTACCGGCAGACCTTTGCCCGCAACCCCTCCGAAGTAGACCAGATCAGCGTCAAGATGCGCAGCCTGGAGGAGATGAACGCCGCGCAGGTCGCCGTCGAAGGCGCCCTGCGCTCCGATCGCGGCCTCCGGCCCGGCGAGGAGAACTCCTTCTGGATCGAGACGTCCAGCGAGCTGCTGGACACCTGGGACAAGATCGTGAAGGTGCTGTTCGCCGCGATTCCCGGACTCGTTTCGATATCGCTGGTCGTGGGGGGAATCGTGATCATGAACATCATGCTGCTCTCGGTGGCCGGTCGAGTTCGCGAGATCGGGATCCGGAAGGCGGTCGGGGCGAGACGACGGGACATTCTCATCCAGTTTCTCGCCGAGTCCTCGACGTTGTCGATCGTGGGCGCCTCCGTCGGAATCCTGCTCGGAATCGCGATCGGAAAGGGGGTCGAGGCGTTCACGCCGATGCCGGCCTCGGTTCCTCCGTGGGGTATTGCCCTCGCCCTCACCCTCGGAGTTCTGGTAGGCGTCGGCTCCGGTCTCTACCCGGCCTACCGGGCGGCGAAACAGGACCCGATCGTGGCACTGCGCAGTGAGTAGACGGCAGCGGGAGCGCGGAATGGGACTGTTGACGACCCTGCGTGAGGGACTGCGCGTCGCCTTCGATTCCCTCAATGCGAACAAGGTCCGGAGCGGTCTGACCATTCTGGGCGTCGCGATCGGCGTTCTCGTGGTGATGGC
Organism: Gemmatimonadota bacterium; assembly: GCA_037382625.1. Lineage (GTDB taxonomy): Bacteria > Gemmatimonadota > Gemmatimonadetes > Palauibacterales > Palauibacteraceae > Carthagonibacter. The sequence goes on from JARRPS010000145.1 coordinate 7,541, forward strand.
CATGGCAGCAGTCGTCCAGGGTATGAACGACAGCTTCAGCGACGCCCTGTCGGCGGGTGGAATTACGACGTTCTACGTCTTCCACGCGCCGGTCGGCGGCGGCGGCATCAGCACGGGGCTGGAGGAGGAGGAGAACGAGTTCTTCAAGAATCCTCCTCTCGATCCCGCCTGGGCCGACGAGCTCGAGGACCTGCCCGGCATCAAGCGGGTGAGCGCTCTCGCCGATCTCGGATCGGCGGGTTTTCACGCCACCGCCAACGGGGAAGATGTGCGGATCAGCCTCTACGCGGTGGGCGCGAGCTACCTGGAAATCGACGACGGCGATGTCGCGGACGGTCGCTGGTTCACGGAGGTGGAGGATGCCCGCCGGACAGCCGTGGCCGTGATCGATTCTCAGGTCGCGCTGGATCTCTTCGGCGGCGTGGACCCGATCGGGAAGCAGATCACGATCGGCCGGCCGGGCAATCGGAACGCGCAGTTCGAAGTGATCGGAATCTACAAGAAACCCGCCAACGTGTTCGCGAGTCTCGCGAGTCACTGGGTGTTCATTCCCTTCCCCACGGCGGTGAAGAACCTCGACCTGTGGAGCCGACTGATCGCTTTCACCGTGCAGCCCGACGAGGGGGTGCCGCTCGAGGAGGCGATCGACGTCGTTCGCGGCTCGATGCGGCAGATCCGGGGTTTGTCGCCGGGTCAGGATGACAACTTCGAGATCATCACGCAGGACGAGTTCATCGAATTGTGGGACAAGCTCACCGGCGTGCTGTTCGCCGTGATGGTCGCGCTCTCCGGCGTCGGCCTGATGGTGGGCGGTGTCGGCGTGATCGGGATCATGATGATCTCGGTGACCGAACGAACCCGCGAAATCGGCCTTCGAAAGGCCATGGGTGCGAGACGGCGCGACCTGCTGCTTCAGTTCCTGGTTGAGGCGGCGACGCTCACCGCCGTGGGGGGTGCGATCGGCATGGTGCTCGGCGGTATCGTCGTCTCGCTCGTCACGAGGTTTACGCCGATCCCTGCGTCCGTTCCACTTTGGGCCATCGCCGTGGCGCTCGCTGCCTCGATCTTCACCGGCGTCGGGTTCGGCCTCTACCCAGCCGCTCGCGGCGCCACACTGGATCCGGTCGAAGCACTCCGATACGAGTGACTGTTCCGTCCGACCACTGACCGGCAGGGAGAACCGATGGACGAATCCCCACTCGACCTTCTGGCGATCGCACCGCATCCCGACGACGCCGAATTGCTCTGTGGCGGTGCGTTGACGAAATCGGCGGCGATCGGGCGCCGAGTAGGGATCCTCGACCTCACTCGCGGCGAGACGGGGACGAAGGGGACCCCGGATATCCGGGCTTCGGAGGCGGCGGCGGCGGCGAAGGTGCTCGGCGTCGCCGTCCGGGAGAACGCAGGCCTCCCCGATGCCGGGCTGCTCAACACGAACCCGATGCGCGCCCGGCTCGTAGCAGCAATTCGGCGTCTGCGGCCACGGGTCGTGTCCCTTCCCTTTCTCACCGGGCGCCATCCCGACCACCGGGTCGCGGCGGAGCTGGGACGGGACGCCTGCTTCCTGTCCGGTCTCGCGAATTACGGGGACGAGTCGCTCCGTCACCTTCCTCCGCACCGACCGGTCAAGGTCGTCCACGCCCTCGCGTTTCGGGAGGATCCCGTCAAGCCGACCTTCGTCGTCGGGCTCGACGAGGAGGAATTCGGCAGAAAGCTGAAAGCGATCCGCTGCTACGTTTCTCAGTTCGAGGGCGCCACGAAGGCGGGAGAGTTGTTCCCCACGGGCCAGCCACTGCTGGACCTGATCGAGTCTCAGGGAAGGCATTACGGCTCGCTCGTGCGGAAGCCGTATGGAGAGCCGTTCTGGACGCCGGAGACGCTGGAGGTCGACGACATTTCGTCGCTCGGTGTGTTTTCGCTGTAGGTCTCGTCCGAGACTCCGCTGCCGGCGCGCGTGAATCAGCCATGAAAAGATATCAGGCCGATGTGATCGTGATCGGTGCCGGAATCGCCGGCATTTCGTCCGCCATCGAGTTGATCGGGCGTGGTCGCAGGGTGCTGCTTCTCGACCGCGATCGCGAAGCGAATCTCGGAGGACTCGCTCGCGAGAGCTTCGGGGGATTCTGGTTCGCCGACTCGCCGATTCAGAGAAAGCGCAGGATCAGGGACAGCATCGATCTCGGCTTGCAGGATTGGCTCTCCTATGCCGAGTTCGGAGCCGAAGACCTGTGGCCGAGAACCTGGGCGGAGGCGTACGTCCATCGCGCCAACGAAGAGGTACTGGCCTGGCTCCTCGACCAGGGAATCGAGTTCATGCCGATTCCGCTCTGGGTCGAACGCGGGCGCGAGGTGCCGGGCAACTCGGTTCCCCGCTGGCATATCGTCTGGGGAACGGGAAGCGAGCTCTCCCGCGTTCTGAACCGGCATCTCCTTTCTCACCCGAGACGGGATCTCCTCGAGCTGCGGTTCGAGCACCGGGTGGAAGACCTCGTGACCACCGGCGGTCGGATATCCGGTTGCCGGGGATCTGAGGAGACCGGGGGCGAGGAGTTCGAGGCAGCGGCCGAGAACGTGATCGTTGCGACGGGCGGGATCAACGGGAACCTCGACCGGGTCCGCCGCCATTGGCCGAGGGACTGGGGGACTCCGCCGGAGCTGCTGCTTAACGGTGCCCATCGATACGCGGACGGACTCGTACATGACGCCACGACGCGGATCGGCGGACGCGTTACTCACCTCGACCGACAGTGGAATTACGCGGCCGGCGTCCACCATTGGAAACCCACGAAGCCCGCGCACGGACTCTCGCTGGTCCCTCCGAAGTCAGCCCTGTGGCTGAACTGGCGCGGGGAGAGGATCGGTCCGCCACCGCTCGTCTCGGGGTACGACACGCACGAGCTCATCGCGCGGATCTGCGCCGAGGATCGCCCGTATTCCTGGCAGTTGCTGAATCGCAGGATCGCGCTCAAAGAGCTCGCGGTGTCGGGAAGCGAGTTCAATCCCGCCTTCCGTGAGAAGAGGAAGGCCCGCGTGCTCCGGGACATTCTGTTCGGCAACCGCTGGCTCTACGACGAGATTACGACCCATTGTCGCGATTTCGTCGTCGCCGACTCCCTCCCCGAACTCGTGGAACGGATGAATGCGCTGGGAGGCGACGACTCGGTCGAGCTGGCCCTGGTCCGGGAGGCCGCGGAGACCTATGACGCTCAGATCGACATCGGTTCCGGGCTCGCCGATGACGACCAGCTTCGTCGCATAGCACTGGCCCGCCAATGGATCGGCGACCGGCTGCGAACGTGCGATGCGCAGAAGATCCTCGATCCGAGAGCCGGCCCCCTGGTCGCGATCCGGGAGTTCATCATCAGCCGGAAGTCGATGGGAGGAATTCAGACCGATCTTTCCTCCCGCGTACTCGGCGAAGGAAGCGAGCCAGTCCCGGGGCTCTACGCCGTGGGAGAGGCGGCCGGGTTCGGTGGAGGCGGGATGAACGGAAAGCGAGGACTCGAAGGTACGTTTCTGGGCGGCTGCGTGTTCGGGGGACGGATCGCCGGTCGGGAGGCCTGAT
>JARRPS010000146.1:0-9821 GCA_037382625.1 Gemmatimonadota bacterium
CGGGTCGATGCGCGTTGCTCTTGCCGTGGGCCGGGAGCATTATCCACTCTTGCTGCGGACCTGGCGACCGGGTGATCGAGTCACGACGTCGGCAGGGACACGGAAACTGAAGAAGCTGTTCGGCGAACACGCCGTCCCGCGCTTCGAACGCGAGAGGATTCCGGTACTCGTCGATCGGTGCGACCGTGTCCTGTGGGTTCCCGGTCTCGTGACCGCCAGCTGGGCGAAGCCTGAATCGAAAGGCGCAGACCTCATCATCGAGATCACTGATGGCTGATCCATCTCAGATCGCCTGGCCGGAGGCCACGGGAGCGTGGCTGGAGCGCGACGGTGGCACGCGGTTGCGGTCCATGGTGTATTCCGCCGAGGTGATTCAGGAGAGAGTGCGCGCAATGGCGGAGGAGATCACCGCGCACTACGAAGCGGACGACGATCTTCTGGTTCTTGGTCTGCTGAAGGGATCCTTCATCTTCATGGCGGATCTCGTGCGGTGGATCGAGCGACCGATTCACGTGGACTTTCTGGTCGCCTCGAGCTACGGGCCATCGAGCGGCTCGCGGATTCGCTCAGGACGCGAAGGCCCGCGTCCCTGGAGATCTGCGCGCTGCTTCACAAGCATGTCGCGATCGATCTCTCGATCGAACCACGCTGGGTGGGATTCGATGCACCGTCCGATTTCCTGGTCGGATACGGACTCGATCACGCGGAGGACTACAGGCACCTGCCGTTCGTGGCCAGTATACACGGCTGACGACGCAGGTCTGAACCGGAGATGTGATGAAGCAACCCGAAGAGAAGAATAATGCGGGCGGTCCCGCCCGCTTTCTGCGTACGGCCTCGTTCTGGGCGCTGATCGTTCTGATCCCGCTTGCTATCTTCCAGGTGATGGACACCTCGCGCCAGGTGGAGAAGGAGCTGACCTACAGCGAATTCCGGGCGCAGCTGGATGCGGACAACGTGATGAAGGTGACGATCACCGAGGGCGTTCGAGTGGAGGGCGAGTTGCGGCGTCCCCTTCAGGAGAACGGGATCGAAATCGGGAACTTCAACACGCTCTTGCCGACCGAGGCCAGCCAGGAGCTCCTCGACCAGCTCGAGGAGCGTGGCGTGGAGGTCGAGGCGAAGGAAGCGGCTGCCAACTGGGTCAATTACCTCGTCTCGGTCCTTCCGTGGATCCTGATCATCGGCCTCTGGTTTTTCTTCTTCCGCCAGATGCAGACCGGAGGCTCCCGTGCTTTCAGTTTCGGGAAGTCGAAGGCCAAGCTGCTCAGCGGCGACACGCCCAAGGTGACGTTCGCGGACGTGGCCGGCGCGGATGAAGCCAAGGAGGACCTGAAGGAGATCATCGAGTTCCTCAAGGATCCGGCGAAGTTCCGCAGGCTGGGAGGTCGACTGCCGAAGGGTGCGCTGCTGGTGGGGCCCCCGGGAACGGGGAAGACGCTGCTGGCACGGGCCGTGGCCGGTGAGGCGGGTCGCCCGTTCTTCTCGATGTCCGGATCGGATTTCGTCGAGATGTTCGTCGGGGTCGGTGCGAGTCGCGTGCGTGATCTCTTCGAACAGGGCAAGGCGCACGCACCCTGCATCATCTTCATCGACGAGATCGACGCCGTCGGCCGTCACCGAGGAGCCGGGCTCGGGGGAGGCCACGACGAACGGGAGCAGACGCTGAACCAGCTTCTCGTCGAGATGGACGGGTTCGAGTCCAATGAGGGAGTGATCCTGCTGGCGGCGACCAACCGCCCTGACGTACTGGATCCGGCTCTCCTGCGACCGGGCCGGTTCGACCGCCAGATCGTCGTGGACAATCCCGACGTGAAGGGCCGGGAAGGAATCCTGAAGGTACACGTCAAGGACATTCCTCTCGGTGACGATGTGAATCTGAAGGTTCTCGCGAAGGGCACCCCGGGCCTGTCGGGAGCCGACCTCGCGAACATCGTCAACGAGGCCGCGCTCCTCGCCGCCCGCTACGACAAGGACCGGGTGTACATGGACGACTTCGAAGCGGCCAAGGACAAGGTCATGCTGGGGGCCGAACGGAAGAGCATGGTCCTGTCGGAGGACGAGCGGCGCGTCACGGCGTTTCACGAGGCGGGCCACGCCGTCGTCGCGCTCCGGGTTCCCGGTCTCGATCCGCTCCACAAGGTCACGATCGTACCTCGAGGTCGGGCGCTGGGAATTACCGCTTCGCTCCCGGAGGAAGATCGCCACAATTACACGAAGGAGTGGCTGGAAGGGCAGCTTACGATGCTGTTCGGAGGCAGGGTGGCTGAGGAGACCATCTTCGGTCGCAGCAAGATTACGACGGGAGCCGGGAACGATATCGAAAGAGCGACCGCGCTGGCGCGACGGATGGTGACCCAGTTCGGCATGTCCGATGCGATCGGTCCGATGGCCGTGGGCGACCAGGAACACGAGATTTTCCTCGGGCGGGAACTCAGTCAGCGGAGGGACGTCAGCGACCAGACCGCTCAGCTCGTCGATTCGGAAGTGAAACGAATCCTGGATGCGGCGTATGCCTCGGCGGAGAGAGTTCTTACGGAGAATCGCTCGCTCCTGGACGACATCGCCAACGCGCTGCTGGAACGTGAGACTCTGGATGCCGACGACATACGGCTGCTCGAGGCGGGCGAGCCGCTGCCGCCGCTTCCGCCGGCCGATGGTCCGCCGCCCACGCCGGCTCTCGGTTCCGGCCCGGTGGAGGAATCCTCGGTGGCGGACGATCGACCGATCGAGGGCACCGGCGGCGAACCGACTCCGGCCCTCGCCTGAAGAGGGCTTCGACATGGAAGTTCGCACCGGAACGCGAGAGTGGGCCGTCCGGGGCGGGAGCATAGGTCTCGAGAGGCCTGTCGTGATCGGGGTTCTGAACCTCACGCCCGATTCCTTCTCCGACGGCGGGAAGATCGAGGGGGTCGCGGATGCGCTGGACGCTGGGCTCCGGATGCGGGAGCAGGGCGCGGATCTGCTGGATGTAGGAGGTGAATCTTCACGTCCCGGCGCGACTCGAATCGACGCCGACGAGGAATGGAGTCGGATCGGGGAGGCCGTGAGTGTCCTTTCCACCGCGGGTCTGCCGGTCTCGGTGGACACGTCGAAGTCCGAGGTGGCGAGCCGGGCGCTCGACGCGGGGGCCGTTGCGATCAACGACATTTCGGGCTTGCGGTTCGATCCCGAAATTGCGGGCCTTTGCGGAAGGACCGGGGCCGGGCTGGTGCTCATGCACATGCGCGGGGAGCCGGGGACGATGCAGGATGACACCCGGTACCGTGACCTGTTCGGGGAGATTTCCGGCGCCCTTGGCCGTCGAGCGTGGCGTGAAGGCTGAACAGATCGTCGTGGACCCGGGGATCGGTTTCGGAAAGTCGATGGAGGGAAACCTGCAGATCATCGCGCAGAGAGGGAGGTTCTGTTCGGGACGGTATCCCGTCCTGCTCGGCCCTTCGCGGAAGTCGTTCATCGGCAAGCTTCTGAACGTGGGTGTGGACGAGCGCCTGGAAGGAACGATCGCCGCGTGTGTCGCGGGTCTCCTGGCGGGAGCGCGGCTGTTCCGCGTGCATGACGTCCTACCGGTACGGCGTGCGCTGGATCTCGCCTGGGCCGTACATCAGGCCGACCGCTGATGCAGACGCTGCTCGATTATCTCGGCTTTCTGCGGCTGGACTGGATGGACCTGGCCGAGATCCTCATCGTCTCCTACCTGCTCTACCGGGTGCTGTTGGTGTACACCGGGACGCGAGCATTCCAGGTCCTGATCGGGTTCGTCCTGCTCGTGTCGATTTACGTCGCCTCTCAGGCGCTGCAGCTCCGTCTGATTCCGTACCTTCTCTCGCAGGTGTTCACGTACGGTGCCTTCGCCCTGATCGTGATTTTCCAGCCGGAGCTGAGAGCCGGGCTCGCCCGGCTCGGGCGCACTCGGTTTTTCCAGGCGTTCGCGCGGCTGGAGCAGCAGGAGGTGATGGCCGTGATCGCGGAAGCCGCCGATCGGCTCGCCAAGGCGAAGATCGGTGGAATCATCGCGATCGAACAGGAAGTCGACCTGCTGAATCACGTCGATCACGGAACCACGCTCGATGCCGATCTGAGTGCCGAGCTGCTGACGACGGTATTCACCCCCTATTCTCCGCTCCATGACGGCGCGGTAGATCTCGCTCGCGCACCAGGGAAGGCTGTACCGCGGACTGCGTCCCGACGAGCTCCGACGTCGGCTCGAGGCCGGCGGGCGAGAGGAGGAGATGGAACCCGGCACCCCCGCGGAGCCGGATGTGGAGCGGACCGCGGCGCTCCCGGCGGGAGGTTGACCGCGGGTCGATTCGCGTTGACGGAGCGCGGCAGCCCGCGTAAACTTGCTTTCCTCGGAACCGGCGGGGCGAATCCCGTCTCACAATGGAGCGCTTCGAGTGCAAGACACCAGTTACGAGCTGTTGACGATCTTCCACGACGGGGGATTCATGATGATCCCTCTCGTGCTCTGCTCGCTCGTCGCCCTCGGCGTCATCATCGCGAAGGGGTACACGCTGTTCGTTGCCCACCGTGACTCCAAGAAACTGCTCAAGCAGATCGAGGAGCTCGGGTCGGCCGGACAGATCGACGAGGCGATCAAGGTGGCGCGCGAGACGCGCGGTCCGGTCGCTGCGATCCTCCTCACGGGGCTTCGCCGGGTCAAGGAGGGCGGTGGCACGCAGGACGTGAGCAAGGCGATCTCCACGACGGGAACGATCGAGCTCGACTTCCTCGAGCGGGGGCTCACGGTGCTCGCCACGATTGCGAACGTGGCCCCGATGCTCGGGTTCCTGGGGACCGTCATCGGCATGATCGCGGCTTTCGCGGCGATCGAGGAAGCCGGCCAGGTGGAGCCGACTCTCGTCGCCGCCGGCATCAAGGTCGCTCTGATCACCACCGCGGCCGGGCTGGCGATCGCGATCCCGGTGCACATCGCATACAACTACTTCGTGACTCGCATTGATACGCTGATTGCAGACATGGAGAAGGGGTCCGAGGCGGTCCTCGACCTGATCTGGCAGACCCAGTCGGGGCGAGTCTGATCGAAACGGCGTGGTTCCGGATCGAACCGCCGACGATCGTGTACGTACGGACAGGTATTCTTTGGAACACGGGTGAACGATGGCGATACTGAACCGCAAGGAACGGGTGTCGGACGAGATACCGACGGCGTCGATGGCCGACATCGCGTTTCTCCTTCTCTTCTTCTTCCAGACGACCACGGTGTTCAACGAGGAGAAGGGTCTGCCGATCGTTCTGCCCGAAGAATCGGAAGAGCAGGACGTTTCGGCGAAGAACCTCATTTTCCTGCTCGTTCGACCCGATGGCGCGGTCACGGTAAAGAGGGGAGAGAGCCAGGAAGAGCAGGTGATTCCGTACGACCAGGTCGAGGTGCTGCTCCGCCAGGAGCTGGCGGCGAACCCGAACCTGATCGCCGCGATCAAGACGGACGGAGGAGCGGCCTACCGCCACATGGTCAACGTTCTGGATGAGGTCAAGCTCGCGGGCGCCGAGCGGATCTCCCTGCAGATGCTCGAGGAGTAGGCATGGCCAGGTCGAAGGGATTCAGCCGAAAGTCCGGCGCGAGCAGCGAGATCCCATCCTCGTCGATGGCGGATATCGCTTTCCTGCTCCTGATCTTCTTCATGGTCTCGACGGTGTTCCGTCGCGAACGGAACGTGCCGATCGACTGGACGTCGGCCGAGGCCACCCAGAAGATCGACGAGAAGCGTAAGAACATCCTTCACCTGTGGGTGGACCGGGACGGCACGGTATTCATCAACGATCAGATCGTCCCCCAGGAGAACATTGACGAGGTCGTGCGGCCGCTCTATTCGGACAACCGGGAGCTCGTGGTGGCGCTGCGTGGTGACCGGGACGTTCCTTACAGCGAGATCAACGCGATCACGAAGCAGTTGCAGGCAGCCGGAGCGGTTCGGGTGACGTTCGCGACCCGGGTCGAGCAGCGGGTGCAGCGCGCGAGGAGGTAGCCGGATGAGCGATTCGATTTACGACGGGACCCCGAAGAACCGGCGCAAGGAGCGCAAGGCCGGCGACGCCGCCTTCATGACGGCGAACGACCGGTTCAAGCGAGACTATTCGAGCTGGGTCTGGTTGAGCGTGATGGTGGCGACTTTCGCGCACTTCGCGCTTTTCAACTGGTTCCCGCAGCTGGAGGCCGCCGACCTCGGCTCCGTCTCGGAGGAGATCATCTCGGTGGACCTGCCGCCCGAGGTAAAAATCCCCCCGCCGCCGGAGCAGATCGCCCGCCCGGCCACGCCTCGCGTTTCCGCGAACGTGGACATGGACGAGGACATCACGATCGCGCCGACCACATTCGAGGACAATCCGGTCGAGAATCTCCCTCCGCCGCCAGCGGGTGCGGCGCCGGAAGATGTCCCGTCCTATATCCCCCGCGACGTGGAGCCACGTCTGAAGAACGGACGAGACATCCAGAAACTCCTGCAGCGGCTGTACCCGTCCATGCTTCGCGAGGCGGGAATCAGCGGAGAGGTCACCCTCTGGGTGTTCGTGGACGAGAGCGGCAAGGCAGCGAAGTCGCAGGTCCAGAAATCGAGCGGATACCCGGCCTTTGACAACGCGGCCACACAGATCGTCGACCAGATGCAGTTTTCGCCGGCGATGAACCGCGACAAGCCGGTCGGTGTCTGGGTCGCTCAGAGGATCGATTTCAAGGTCACGAGCTGATCTTACGACTCCCGGGTCCAGACGAACGGACAGGCCGGCCGCGGAGACGCGGCCGGCCTGTTGCGTTTGTGGCCGTGTCCCGCGATCCCGCACGCGTTGCCGCAACTGGTTGCGGTCGGTAGACTCCCGCCCGTGAACTACGCGGAGATTCAGGAGCGCGCCACCCGGGTCCTCGCCCGCGTGCATCGGGCCGCCGAGCGGGCGGATCGTGATCCGTCGGAGGTCGACGTGCTGCCCATCACCAAGGGTCACGACGCTGCGTCCATCGAGGCGGTGGCGGCGGCGGGATTCAAGAGGGTCGGAGAAAACCGCGTCGCCGAGGCCGAAGCGAAGCGAGCGTCGCTCGCCGGACTGGACCTCGAATGGTTCATGGTAGGTCACGTCCAGCGAAACAAGGCGGCCCAGGTAGTTCGTGTGTTCGACCGAGTCGAGTCGGTGGACTCGCTTCGGCTGGCCCGGAAACTGTCGGCGGAGGTAGAGAAGGCGGGGATCGGGTCGCTCCCGATCCTGGTTCAGGTGAACGCCTCGGGCGAAACGTCGAAGGGCGGTTTTCCCGTGGCAGCCGGTTCCGCACCCGTGGCCGAACTCTGCGACCTTCCGGGACTGAGCGTCGAGGGGTTGATGGCGATGGCGCCGTTCGTGAACGATGAGGAGCTCTTGCGATCTGTCTTTCGCCGAACGCGGGAGCTGCACGAGCGATGCCGGACGGAGATACCGGGATACGGGGGAACCGTGCTGTCGATGGGGATGAGCAACGACTTCGAGCTCGCGGTAGAGGAGGGCAGCACCGAGCTCCGACTGGGAACGATCCTCGTAGGGGAGAGACCGGGCCGATGATGGACCTGACGCCGCTGGATGTTCGCAAGAAGAAAGAGGATTTCCGACGGGCCGTGCGCGGGTACGATCCCGCTCAGGTTGACGGATTCCTCGATCTCGTGGCAGATCGCCTCGAAGATCTCGTGGGGAGGGAACTGCGTCTTCGCGAGCAGTCCGAGATGCTCAAAGAGCAGCTGTCGGCCTTTCAGGAGAGAGAAAAGGCGCTGAACGAGGCGCTGGTGACGGCGCAGGAGCTGCGGGAGGAAGCACGCGCACAGGCGGAGAAGAAGGCCGACCTGCGGGTGCGTGAAGCCGAGAGACAGGCCCGGGAGATCAGGCGGGAGGCCGAATCGGCCGTTCAGGGAGCGCGTCGGGGTCTCGACGACTTGCGGGTCCGGCGTTCCGGTTTTCTTCGTTCTCTTCGCTCCACGATCGAGCACTTCCTGGCAGAAGTCGAGGACGCGGAGAAGCGCGGCTTCGCCGGGCTGAAGACGGAAGCCGGGGAAGTTGGCGGGCGGGCCCCTGAGTTCGACCCGGATGGGGTCCTCTCTCCCGAGGCAGGGAGAGAGTCTTACGGTGCAGAGGAACAGCACGATGAAGCGAACGGCGCGGACGGCACGGAGGAATGGGCCGAGGATGCCTCGGACGGCACGGATCCGGACGCCGATTCCGACCGGCCGCACGAACCGCATTACGGGGGCTGAGAACGACGATGGCGTATCGTGAGCTCACCGAGCCGATCGAGGCCCTCGAGCAGGAGATCCTCACGACCTGGGACCGGGAGGGGACCTTCGAGCGCTCGCTTGCCCGACGGGAAGGAGCGCCCGAATTCGTGTTCTACGAGGGGCCTCCGACCGCCAACGGTCGACCCGGCGTTCACCACGTGCTCGCTCGCACGATCAAGGATACGGTCGCTCGATACCGGGCGATGACGGGCCGTCACGTCACGCGAATCGCCGGCTGGGACACGCACGGGCTTCCCGTCGAGATCGAGGCGGAGAAGCGGCTGGGGATTTCCGGTAAGCCCCAGATCGAGAAGATCGGAGTCGAGGCCTTCAACCAGGTCTGTCGGGAGAACGTCTTCACCTACAAGGAAGACTGGGAGCGTGTGTCACGTCGGATCGGCTACTGGCTGGACTACGAAGATCCCTACGTCACCTTCCTGCCGGAGTATATCGAATCGGTGTGGTGGGCCCTGTCGGAAATCGACCGGAAGGGCCTCCTGTACCGGGGCTTCAAGGTGCTTCCCTACTGTCCGCGGTGCGGGACCGGACTTTCGAGCCACGAAGTCGCACAGGGCTACGCGGACCGTTCCGATCCCTCGGTGACCGTGAGGTTTCCGGTCGAAGGCGAAAACGATCGCAGCCTCCTGGTGTGGACCACGACGCCCTGGACACTCGTCTCGAACGTGGCCGTGGCTTTCGGTCCCGGGATTCCCTACGTGGAAGTCGAGCGGGAGGGCCACCGGTACGTCCTGAGCCGTGGGCGGGTCGAGGCTCTCTTCGGGGAGGATGCTCGAATCGTGCGCGACGTGCCGGCGGAAGAACTCGCCGGACTCACCTACCGGCGCCCGTTCGATCTCGATCCTTCGTATCCGGAATCCACCGGACGGGTTTGGCCAGCCGCCTTCGTCAGCGATGAGGACGGAACGGGGCTCGTTCACTCGGCGCCCGCGTTCGGCGCCGATGACTTCGAAATGGGTCGTGAGCACGACTTGCCCGTGATCCGTCCGGTGGATGACGCGGGCCGATTCGACCCGGCCGTGCGGGAGGTGGGCGGTGTCGCCGTCAAGGACGCGGATGCGGATCTCGTGCGAATGCTCGAGGAGAAGAGCCTGCTGTTCGCCTCCGGTACCCTGCGACACAGCTACCCCCATTGCTGGCGCTGCGACAGCCCGCTGCTCTACATGGCCAGAGACTCCTGGTACATCCGCACGACGGCGGCTGTGAGAGACCGCCTGATCGAGCACAGCGCATCCACAGACTGGCACCCTCCGGAGATCGGCTCCGGTCGGATGGGAGAATGGCTGGCCAACAACGTGGACTGGGCGATTTCCCGCGACCGCTACTGGGGAACGCCTCTGCCGATCTGGATCTGCGACGAAGAGCCTTCGCATCGGGAGGGTCCGGGATCGTTTGCGCGACTCGGGGAGCTCCATGGTCCACTGCCGGACGGATTCGATCCCCACCGGCCCGGGATCGATCAGCTGGAATGGGCCTGCACGCACGAGGGTTGTACAGGCCGGATGCGACGCGTCCCCGAGGTCCTGGACACCTGGTTCGATTCCGGCTCGATGC
>JARRPS010000147.1:0-8278 GCA_037382625.1 Gemmatimonadota bacterium
CTGCGGGCCTACACGGGCCTGTTGCGGGCCACGCGCGGCGTGCGCCCGGCGCGCGAAGTCATCCCAGCCGCCTACGACGACGCCCGGCGGGCCGTGGCGCTCGACGACACGCTCGCGGCGGCCGTGCAGGCGCTGGCGTCGGCGCAGTGGATCTCGAAGGAGTGGGAAGCGGCGGAGGCGACCTACCGCCGCGCGCTCTCGCTGCGCACCCGCGGCATGTGGGAGGCGCTCGGCCGGATCGACCTCAGCGCGCTGCTGATGGAGGTCGGCCGCTGCGACGAGGCCCGGGAGGTGATCGAGCCGTACGCCCGGCTCGAACCGCTGGAGCGTCCCTACGGTTCGATCTTCGTCGTGCGCATCCCCTACTACTGCCGGGACTGGCCAGCGGCGATCCAGGAGGTCGACCTGGCGGTCGCGGGTGGCGAGGCGTCGTTCCGCGTACTCGAGCTCCGATTTCTCGCGCGGCTGCTGGCCGGCGATCTCGAGGCGGCGGAAGCCGATCTCGCGGACATTGAAGAGAGACTCGGCCCGGGCCCCGCGCTCGACCGGCTAGAGGCCCTGCTCCTCGTGCAGCGCGGCGACACGGCCCGGGCCCGGGCCATCGCGGCCGAACTCGGGCGCGCGGCCGAGGCGGGGGATCCCTTCGACGGGACCTACACCTCGCCCGACGAGCCGCTGATCGAGCTCCTGGTGGCGATCGGCGATCGCGAGGCGGCCCTCGCCCGGATGGATTCGCTGATGGCATTCAAGGGGCACGTCCGCCGCCTGGCCTCGAATCCTCTTCTCGATCCCATGCGCGACGACCCGCGCATCGACGGGATGCTCGCACAGATGGGGCTGATCTGCCGGGGCCGGGCACAGAGTCGGGTCTGCCAGCCGATCGAGTAGACGGACCGACCGGGCCGGATGCGCCGACGCCCGACCGGAAGCCGGGCGCCGAAGAAGGACTCTGAAAGGAGGCTCACCGCTTCGCGAGAGGATTCCCCGTTCGGCCGCCGGTCAATTCCCGGTCGGTGTCACCTCGAGCCGGATCATGTCCGGATACGTCCAGTCGGTACCTTCAATTCGCTCCCTATAGTGAAGTCGGTAGTAATTTCCTTCCCGGTCCTGCACGATGCCGTTGCCACCCTGATCGAGTCGGTGAGGTACACCGTCGAGAAACTCGCGGTGGGACAGAAACTTGCCCGTTCCCTTGTAGACCCAGGAAGCCATGACCCACTCACAGACCTCCGTGTCCCAATCGTACTCCGTCTGGTCGTAGATCAGGTGGTCCATGATGTACACGTCGTGCTCTCCCTTCAGGAGCAGCGTTGTAAGGGTTCCTTCGGGCGTTTCCCGATCGTTCATCTGGATGTCCCACGGTTCCATGAGCGCGGGATCGGGATAGTCGAGCGTGCACCCGGCGTAGCCTTCCCACACATCATAGAAGGCCACGAGCCAGCGTTTGTCCCAGTCCACCGTGAAGTTGAAGATATACGACTCGGGAAATCGCTCGATCCCCGAGTTGCCGGGGCTCGCCGGCCCGTTCATGAAGTTGAAGTCAGGCACCGTCGCGACGGGCGGGTCGACGGGCTCCGTCGGGGTGTCCTGGCACGCGACCGCGAGCAGCGCGGCGCAGGCGAGGACGATCGGGATACGGGCACGCATGAGGCACCTCCTCTGCCGGGGTGAGTCGCCCGGCCGGGCCCCGGAGCTCCCCCCCGGCAGGGAAGGGAGAACCGGGGCGATCGACCGGACGGATAACGACTCTCCAGAGAGGATGGGTTCGGACGTCACCGCTGCTTGACCGCGCTCTCACCGCCGCCTCACCCGAGGCTGCGCGAGTAGCAGGAGATCCATATCTTTTGGTATAGCCTTACCCTCGGCCCCACCCGTCCTTCGGGTTCGTTCACGAAGCGGGAGGCGCATTGACGTGACACTCGAGTTTCAGGTCCTGGGGGGGATCGACCTCCGGTACGGAGATCGAGACGGGGACCACCTCGCGTCCATTCTGGCGCGTCCCAAACGGCTCGCGCTGCTCGCCTATCTGTGCCTCGAATCCGCAGACGGCCCCATCCGACGTGACACGCTTCTTCCCGTCTTCTGGCCCGACTCGGACGAGGCGCACGCGCGCGCCGCCCTGAACCAGGCGCTCCACGTGCTCCGGAGCGCTCTCGGCCCGCAGCTCATGACCACACGCGGGCGTGACGAGGTCGGGATCGACTTCGAGACCCTCCGATGCGACGCCGTCGCGTTCCGTCGGGCCCTCGCGTCCGGTGACCGGAAAACGGCTATCGAGTTCTACAGAGGCGACCTTCTGCCGGGCTACCACATCGGCGAGCCCGGGTTCGACCGCTGGCTGGACGAGGAGAGGACCACGCTCCGGGCCGATGCGCTGGACACCGCCCTCGCTCTCGGTGCGGCGGAGGACGAGGCAGGAGACCGCGAGGCGGCGCTCACCATATGGAGACGTACCCTCGAGATCGCGCCGGAGAGCGAGGCCGCGGCGCGCGGGCTCGTCCTTGCGCTGTGGCGATCAGGCCGCCGCTCGGCGGCCCTCGACACGTATACGTCCTTCGCCGATCGGCTGGCGAAGGAGTACGGCGTGGCGCCGGGCCCGGGGATCCAGACGGTCGTGGACCGGATCCGGTCCGGAGAGTCTGCCCTGGCCACGAAGCGGGGCGAGCCGGTCTCTACCGGGGACTCCGCGGAGCTCCGAGTCGAGGGGCACGCAGCGTCCACCTTCGCTTCCAGGACCGGCTCGCGGCGCCGATTCCCCTCCTTGCCTCGCGTCGTGCTCTCCTTCGGTCTCGGGATCGCGACGATGGTCGCGGTCGGCATGTGGGCCTCCCGGACCCCGGCGGCTGGGGATGCCATTTCCTTTGATGCGGAGGTGGAGTACGGCCGGGCGTGGGCTGCCTGGCTGGGGGGTGAGCCCTACGACAGCGTGCGTCTCCATGCAGCGCGGGCGATCGAGGCTGATTCCGGCCATGCCCGCGCGTGGGCGCTCATGGCGTACGCCGACATGATGCTGACAACGCGTGGTGAACGGCCGGCCCGCGACTTGCTCCCCGAGGCGTTCGAGGCAGCCGAGCGGGCCGTGGAGCTCGACGACACGCTGGCCGCGGCATGGCACGCGCTCGCGACGGCGGAATGGAGCCTCGGGAACTGGGAGTCGGCCGCTGCCGGCTATCGGCGCGCGTTGTCCCTGCGGACCCGGGGTGTCTGGGAAGCCTTGAGCCGGGCGGACCTCAGCGCGCTGCTGGCCGATCTCGGTCGGTGCACCGAGGCGAAGGAGGTCATCGAGCCGTACGCCCGTCTGGAGCCCGTGGCGCGCCCCCTCCGATCTTCCGTTGTGGTGCGCGTCGCCTATCTCTGCCGGGACTGGGAGGCCGTTCTCCACGAGGCGGATCGAGCTCTGGCCGGCGGCGACTCCTCGTTCTCCGTCCTGCGGTATCGCTTTCTGGCGCGCATGCTCGGAGGTGACCCAATCGGAGCGGCGGGGGAGCTGGACGCCATGCGAACCAGGCTCGGTCCGGGGCCCGCGCTCGACGGGCTCGAGGCCCTCCGGCTCGCGAGCGAGAAGGATACCCCGGCCGCCCGGCTCCTCGTCTCCCGGCTCACGGAGCGTGCCACGAGCGGCGACCCCTTCGATGGCACCTACGGCTCGTTCGTCGAACCGCTTGCTCAACTCCACGCCGCCATCGGAGACCATGAGGCTGCTTACGCGCTGCTCGACTCAGAGATGGACAGGAAAGCGCACGTTCGCCGCCTCGCTTCGGACCCCCTCTTCGACCCGATCCGCGAGGACCCGCGCTACGATGCCCTGCTGGCTCGAGCGGGCCTGATCTGCCGGCGTGCTGACGACCGCCAGGTCTGCCAGCCGATCGAATAGATGACGCTCCGAGACCTGGTGACGAGCATGAGATCCACCTGCCTCGCACTGTCGTTCCTCGTTCTCGTTCCTCTGGCGGCTCTCGCCCAGGACACGCGCGGCGGACTCACCGGTCGAGTGGTCGACGCGGACGGCGTGCCCATCGCGGCCGCGCTGGTGACCGTTCGAGGCCCGGCGCTCCAGGGCGCGCGCAGCGCGACGACGACGGAGCAGGGCGCATTCATGGTCCCGGCGCTCCCGATCGGCGGCTACACCGTGGAGTTCGACCGTCTCGGCTACCGGGGCATCGAGCTCTCCGACGTCGTCATCCGCCTGGGACGCACCACGACCATCGGGACGGTCACCCTCGTGGCATCTCCGGTCGCGCTCGCCCCGCTCGAGGCGCGGGCCGGGCGCACGCTCATCGACCCGGTCTCGACGGCGGGCGGCGTGAACCTCTCCCCCGAGCTCCTCGACGATCTTCCCGTGAGCCGCGACTATCTCGGCATGCTGGACCTGCTGCCGCAGGCGAACACGAGCTACCTGGGAGACGATCACTCCATCGGCGGCGCGACGGGGATGGAGAACCGCTACTTCGTGGAGGGCGCCGACGTCACGGATCCGATGCGCGGCCACTACACGATCGAGCTCCCCTACAACTTCATCCGTGAGCTCGACGTGAAGACGGGCGGGTACGAGGCCGAGTACAAGAGCTCGCTCGGGGGGCTCGTGAACGTCGTCACCTCCTCCGGGGGAAACGAGTTCCAGTCGAGCGTGTTCGGGTTTTACGCGAGCGACCAGTTCGCCGGGTCGCCGCGCACGGCGGGCCTGGCGCTGGATCGCTCGGACGTTCGGCGCTGGGACGCCGGGGCCACCCTCGAGGGACCGGTCCTGCGGGACCGCCTCTGGTACTTTCTGGCCTGGAATCCGCTAGTCTCCAGCGAGAGCGCGGCCGTGCCGGGCCTCGACGTCTACCGGGACAGCGAGGTCCGGCACCGGTTCGCGGGCAAGCTCACGTGGCGGGCGGGACCCGGCACGAACCTGCAGGCCACGGTGTTCGGCGACCCCGCGCGCATCGAGTCCGTGGAGGCGCCCGGCGCGTTCGGCGCGGGGCTCGAGGCCCTGACGCCGGACTCGTGGCTTTCCGACCGTCGGAACGGAAGCGTCACGGCGCTCGCGGACCTCACGCAGGCCCTGGGCAGCGCCGGGCTCCTGGAGGCCGCGGCCTACCGGTTGTGGCGCGAGGTCAGTGTTCTGCCCCGAACACCGGGCGGTGGCGATCTGCAGTTCCGCGACTACACGACCGCCACCATGTCGGGCGGCCTGTACGCGACATACGTGGACAAAATGTACCGGACCGCCGTCCGGCTTGGGACGACCTGGGAGCTCGGCGCGCACGCCGTGAAGGCGGGCGGCGAGTACACGTTCAACGAGTACACCGGGGACTGGGCGCTCGAAGGCGTCGAGAAGTATGCCGAGGATGCCTGGATCTATTGGGAACTGGCGGGTGGCGGCACGGCGACCGTGAAGAGCCGGGTCCCGGCGCTGTACGTGCAGGATTCGTGGGCCGTGTCGCCCCGTGTGCGCCTGAACGCCGGTCTGCGCTGGGAGAGCCAGTACATCGTCGGATCCGACGGCGAGGTGGCGCAGCGGGTCCTGGACGAGTGGCAGCCCCGCCTCGGGTTCGTGTTTCAGCCGGGCGAGCTGCGAGCTTGGCTCGCAGCGCCTGTTCGGATCGTTCGGCCGGTTCTATCAGGACCTGCCGCTCACGGTCGCGGGCCTCGTATTCAACGATGGATTAGGCTGGCGGGGCACGGCCCTCGATCACGATCCGAGGGAGGATCCGTCCGGCGGCACGGTGGTCTTCTACTCGGGCGGGATCGCCGAGGAGACGGAGGGACTCGTCGGCCAGCACTACGACGAGTTCACGCTCGGGTACGAGCGGCAGCTCGGTGGTGCGCTGAAGCTGGGGGTCCGGGGCCTGTACCGGACGCTCCGGCGCGCCGTGGAGGACAGCTGGACGGACTCCGCGCAGGCGATGGTGCTCGGGAATCCGGGCTACGGCTTCCTCGGCGGGTACCCGGCGGCAGAGCGGGAGTACGCCGCGCTCGAGCTCACGGCCGAGAAGTCCTTCGAGGGCAGGCTGCGCCTCCTCGCCTCGTACGTGATCTCCCGCGCTTACGGAAACTACGGGGGCGTGTACAACCTCGACATGGATCAGTCGACCCAGCCGAACGGCGCGTATGCCTACCCCGAGATGCTGTTGGGCGCCGAGGGACTGCTGCCCCAGGACCGGACGCACCAGCTGAAGCTGGCCGCCTCCTATCGCACCGGGTTCGGACTCACGCTCGGCGGCCGATTCCAGTGGCTCACCGGGACGCCACTGAGCGAGATGGGGGCCGGCACGCGGCCGAACTCCCGGATCTTCGTCACGCAACGGGGAACGGCCGGACGCATGCCCACGATCTGGGGGCTCGACCTGCGCGTCTCGTACGATGTGCGAGCGCTGGTGCGGAGACAGGCGCCGGCGCGGCTGATCCTGGACGTGTTCAACCTCGGCAACCCGCGCACGCCGGTCGCCTTCGACCAGATGCGCTACTTCTCGCGCGACGCGGCGGGGAACCCTGCGAACCTCAATCCGGACTACGGCGAGGCGACGGCGTTCCAG
This sequence comes from Gemmatimonadota bacterium, assembly GCA_037382625.1. Classification (GTDB taxonomy): domain Bacteria; phylum Gemmatimonadota; class Gemmatimonadetes; order Palauibacterales; family Palauibacteraceae; genus Carthagonibacter. The sequence continues at coordinate 6,522 of JARRPS010000147.1, forward strand.
CTCCCGGCGTCCGTGCGGCTGGGGGTCGAGGTCGGGTTCTGAGGCGCCCTGCTCCGGAGGGAGACGACGGGCCCGGACTTTCGCCCCGGCCCGTCGCGCGACGGTTCAGAAGATCCGGGCCCAGTCGACGAGCGTCCGGCAGTCGCCGAGGCTCTCGTTGCACTGGTACTTCTCTACCGACTGCACGTGGTACTTCTTCCCTTCCCAGATAATGGTCCCCTGCATCTTGTATCCCCAGACGGCGTGCCCGGTCTGCCCGTAGTAGTCGTTGTCGTTCCGCATCTCCATGGATGCTTCGCCCGACGCGATCTGCGGGAGGCTGATGGCGGCGCACCATCCGTCGCTGATCAGGACATCCCAGAACTCGTCGGTCCAGACGGCGAGACGGGCGCCCTTCCGCATCTCCAGACTGTTGTCCCTGTGGTCGCGCACGACGTCCTGATACTCCCAGACCGGCACGAGCGTATACGCCCCCCCGTTGCACAGGTGGTGATCGGCGGGGTCCTCCGGCATCCCGGCCCAGATCCACCAGGGCTCGCCGGCGGGCGTCTCCTCGTAGAACTCGCCGATCATCGTGACGTACTCGTCGCGGTAGATGACCGGGCCCTGCTTCGGGTTGTTCATGAAGTTGAAGGTCGGCGCCTCGGCCACGGCGGCGTCGCCGTCCGGTGCGGCGGGCTGGTTTTCGCAACTCACGGTGAAGAGCGCGACCAGGGGCACGAGAAGAGCGGTCTTCCAGCGCATGGAGTACCTCCTCTGCCAGGGGTGAGTGGACCGGCCGACAGCAGCCGGCCCTGAACCTGATCTGCGAAACGCGACTCACCCTGTCGTGACCGGCGCCTCACGCGAGTCTCACCGTCGGCTTTCCGCGCACAGAAAAGCCCCGGTGGTCTCCCACCGGGGCCTTCCGGTCTGAGAAGGCGGGACCCTCGTCGTCATCCACCCGTCCACCTCACCGGCCCACCTCTCTCAGCGTCAACCGTTCCGGGGTCCCCTGGCCCCTCGCTGCTCGATTCAGTCCGCGAGCGCGAGCGTCAGGGACAATCCGTATCGATTCGCCAGCGCCACCCTCGCCGACTCCACTCCGGCGGGAGCGCCTTCGATCCGAGCCAGGATCGCCGCTCGGTCCTCGTCGCCGAGAACGGGAGACTCGATCAGCTCTCGGGCATCGCCGACGAATTCGCGTCGCTTGCCGGCGTAGTCCTCGGCCACGGCTATGAACGCCGCATCGACGAACGCGTTGGCCGCGGTCAAGACATCACCCGTGGCCTCCGCCACCTCGGCCGCATCACGGCTATGAACGCCGCATCGACGAACGCGTTGGCCGCGGTCAAGACATCACCCGTGGCCTCCGCCACCTCGGCCGCATCTTCCATCGACCGCCGCGCCGCAGCCAGCTCCCCCGCGTAGAAGTACAGCAGGGCCGCCCGACTGTATCCGAAGAACTGTCCGGCATCGTTCTTCGGCAGGTTTTCGGCTGCCTTCCGGTGCAGATCGGCCGCCTCGCCCCAGCGCTCCGGGAACTCGTACAGATCGATCGCCTGCTGGTGCAGTCCGGTCTGCAGCACGTTTACCTCGATCGCCGGCAGCTCGTACATCGGCCGGTCCTGTGCCTGTGCGGCACTCGCGGTCGCCACCGAGGCGATCATGACAGCTCCACCCAGAATCGTCCGCTTCCTCATCATCCACCCTTCCTTCCGATTCGTCCCCACCTTCGCGCCGACCCCCCCGGCCGGCCCTGCCGTTCGCTGCAGATA
>JARRPS010000148.1:0-5555 GCA_037382625.1 Gemmatimonadota bacterium
GGCTTCTCTTGCGAATCGGTCTCTATTTCGACGGCCCGCTGCCGGTGAAGAGATACGGTGGGACGGAACGGGTGATCATCTGGCTCGCTCGCGGTCTTCGCGAGCACGGGCACGATCCCATCATCATTGCGCGGGAGGGCACCCGCGTGTCTTCATTCCCGGTTCATGAAGTCGAACGGGACACCTTGCGACGCATGAGTCAGGATCCCGAGTTCAGCCTCGACGGTAAGATTCCTGACGACATCGATGTCGTTCACTTCCACGCCGCGACCGCCGGTCGCCTTGAAATCCCCCACCTGACAACCATTCATGGAAACGCCGCACCCGGGCTCTTTGGTTCCGATCATGTGTTCGTGTCGCGCGACCACATGCTGAGAATGTGGGGTCGACACTTCGTGTACAACGGGATCGATCCGGCCGACTATGAATTCAGGACCAACAAGGCGGACAACCTTCTTTTCCTGGGGCTCGCCTCCAGGAGGGTCAAAGGGGTGGACCGTGCGATCCGAATCGCACGCCGGGCAAATCGACGCCTTCTGATCGCCGGAGGATGGAGGATCTCCCTGGACCGCAGGATCAGCTGGGCAGGATTGGTCGGAAACGAGAGGAAACGCGAGTTACTGGCCCGCTCCTCAGCGCTGCTGAATCCCATCCGTTGGCAAGAACCGTTCGGGCTCGTAGTCGTCGAGGCCCTGGTGAGCGGCACTCCGGTCCTCGCATCCCCACTCGGGGCAATGGGAGAGCTCGTTACACCAGAGGTCGGGGCCCTCTGCGAAGACGAGGCGTCGTTCGTCGAGGCCATCGATCGGATCGGGCGGTGGAGTCCGGACGCCTGCAGAAAGCGGGTACTGGATCACTTCACCCACATCACCATGGCGGACAACTACCTCAGGTTGTACCGCAGGGCCATCTCGGGGACTCTGGGCGGCTGAACGGGCGAGCCGGCACACGCTCCCTACCACCACGGCCGCAGAGATCCGAGATCTGCACACCTTCGCATCGTTGGCAGAGACAGGGAGGAGAGGGTGAGCGACGGGAATCGAACCCGCGACCTCCAGGGCCACAACCTGGCGCTCTAACCGACTGAGCTACGCCCACCAAGAGACGACGCGGGGAATGTACTCGGCCACCTCGCATCGGCAAGCCCACAGTATCGCATCCCTGCCCCGGCTGGTACCTTGGCGGCCGTCGGAAAGGGCCCGCCACGACCTGCGTGCCGGAGCCCCCGACCTCAGCCAATCTCCGGACCCACAATGTCGAAGCTAGCAATCGGAATCGTCGGACTCCCGAACGTCGGCAAGTCCACCCTGTTTCAAGCCCTGACCGCCGTCGCGGTGCCGGCGGAGAATTATCCCTTCTGTACGATCGACCCCAATGTCGGCGTCGTGGAGGTGCCGGATCCCCGCCTCACGCACCTGACGGAGATCGTGAAACCGCCCAGGTCGGTGGCGAATGTAGTCGAGTTTGTGGACATCGCCGGACTCGTGGCCGGAGCGTCGAAGGGTGAGGGGCTGGGCAACAAGTTCCTTCAGCACATCCGCGAAGTCGATGCGATCGCACATGTCGTCCGTTGCTTCGACGATCCCTCCGTCGTAGCCACCGGACACCTCGAAGACCCCGATCAGGACCGTGCGACCATCGAACTGGAGTTGGAGCTGGCCGACCTCGAGACGGTTCTGCGAGCTCTGGACAAGGCCGAGCGTCGAGAGCGCAGCGGCGACAAGGAGGCGGCAGCGGTCGCGAACGCACTGCGAAAGGTCCGCGATGCTCTCGACGCGGGAGTCCCCGCGCGGCGGGCGGGTCTGACCGAAGAGGAGCGCCGACTCGTGAAGTCGCTCGGGCTGCTCACGCTGAAACCCATGCTTTACGTTGCGAACGTTGACGAGGACGAGCTTGCAGCCGGTTGTCCCCATGCGGCCAAGCTGAGAGATGTGGTACGGACCGCTGATCCCGACGGCGAGGTAGTGGAGGTCTGCGCTCACCTCGAATCAGAGCTTCTGGCCCTCGATCCCGAGGACCGTCTCGAGTTCCTCGAGGCGCACGACCTGGTCGAGAGCGGTCTCGCCGGCCTGATTCGGACGGGATTCCGCATGCTCGGCCTCCAGACCTTCTTCACGATCGGAGAGAACGAGGTGCGGGCCTGGACGGTGAGAGTCGGCGCAAAGGCCCCGGAAGCGGCCGGCAGGATTCACACGGATTTCGAACGGGGATTCATCCGGGCGGAGACGATCTCTTATGATGACTTTGTCGAAGCGGGCTCCATGAAGAAGGCGCGGGAGAACGGAAAGGTCCGTCTCGAAGGAAAGGAATACGTGGTTCGGGACGGTGACATCCTTCTCTTTCGCGCCGCGAATTGAAGAATCGAAACCCCCGCTGCCCTTCGGTCGTACTACCGGATGAAAGCGGAGCGTACGCCGACAGGGCGATTCCCGACTTCACGAACTCCGCCGGTCTGCGCGAGGATGCCATGCAAGGTGACGACGGCAAATACAGAGAAGGTCTGGGTTACGCCCTGTGGGCGCTCTGGATCGCGGGCCTCGGTGGCATCCACAGGATCTACCTGGGAAAGTACGGAACGGGCGTCCTGTATCTGCTCACGTTCGGCCTGTTCGGGGTCGGACAGATCATCGATCTGTTCCGAATGAAGTCGCTGGTACGCGAGGCGAACATCCGCGAAGGCTACCTGCCGCACCCGCGGATGGTGAGCCTGCTGCAGCAGCCGGCCACCGAAGCGACTCCCGAAAAGCCGCTGCGGCAGCGCCTGCTGGAGTCAGCCTTGCGACACGGCGGATCGATCTCCGTCACCCAGGGCGTCGCGGACACCGGTGCGACCTTCGAGGAAGTGGAAGCCGAGTTGATCGACCTCGTCGGGACGGGCTACGTGGATATCGACAATGCCCCCGGAACGGGGGTCATCGTCTACCGCTTCACGGAACTGACCTGATACCTGCAACGTCCGGGACCCGTAAGGGACCGGTCCCGGAAAGATACCCTCCCTGCAGAGAGTGCGGCCGCTACTCCTTCGACCGGAGCAGGTCCTCGATGTAGTGTGATACCGCGTCAATGTCCCGATACTTCAGGCCCACCAGTCCCCACGACGGCATCTGGCTCTCGTGACCCACGTAAATGGAGCGCCGGATCGCCTCGAGGTCCCCTGCCTTCTCCCAGTCGGGCGCGATCAGGTTCGGCATGTCGAGGCTCGCTGCGACCGCCGTTTCCCCCTCGCCCAGGCCGTCGGATCCATGGCAGGTCGCGCAGCTGAAGGACCACACCACGCCGCCCCGCTCCCACATCTCGTTCTCATTGGCCCACTGGATGGTATCGAATGCCGCCGCGTCATACGCAGCCGCCGCCTGAGCTACCGAATCGGCCCGGGCCGCCCGCCTCGCCGCATCGGCGGCTGCGCGTTGCTCCTCCGCACTGGGTCCTCCACACGACGCCAGAGCCACCACCGCGACCGTTGCTGCGACTACCGGTATCCGCATGATTCCCCCTCGCTCGGGTCCGGACGTAGAAGGCTGATGATTTAAGCTGCGAACGGATGTGCGGAGCGGCAAGACCCTGCGAGATCGGAAGATCCGTTTGGTAGTCTTCGGGCGACCCGGCACCCGGCCGGGCCCGTTCGTGGAATTCTCGGGTTGACGAAAAGGTCGGCATCTCTTTCCTTGATACTGATTCGTGCCCCTTGTTCTTTTCGTTCGACGGTCTCGACAATCGAGGGGAGCACTCCCGATTTCACGTCATCGGCCTGAGGCAGTGGAGCATATCGCATGAGCCACTTGTTTCGATTCGCTCGTTGGATCCTGGCGCTCCCGGCCGGACTGCTGGCTGGAGCGATCGTCTGGTTGTCCGCCAGCATCGTTCTCGATGCCTTCGGCGTCGAGTTTCCGAGCTGGCTCTTCTTCCTGGTGATGGCGTATGCGTGGATGGCGGCGGGCTTCGTGTTCGCGGGGACCGCGACCAAGTTGGCCCCCGGAGCGCGGACGCGGGTGGCCCAGGCGATGGTCGCCATTTCCCTCGCAGGAGCCCTGCTGATCGTGATGAGAGGAGAGTACGGGATTGCCGCGAGTGTCGTATTCGGGCTCTCTCTGCTCGCCGGCGCAGTGGGCTACGCGCTGCGGTTGCGCGGTTTTACGGAACCGGTCAGCGCGGGCACCTGACGGTAGCCGCTCCACCCTTCCGGGCGGGCGCCGTCGCGCAGCCCGTCATCTCAGAGGGTCGGACCGAAGAACACCCCGTTCCAGATCAAGCGCGACCCGCCCTTCCAATAGCCTCGAAATGCGGGATACGCGTGAATCGCGATCACCCTGCCCCGCCCGATGCGCTCGACCGACACGGCCGAGGCACCCGACACCTGACTTAGACGCGCATCGGACAACCAGCCGCTCAGGCGAGGTTCCTTGTGAAACGTCGCGACTGCGCCCCGTTCAGGCGGAGAGAAGAACCTCCCGGAAGTGACGAACAACGGCAAGCGATCTCCGATGCCGAATGCCAGGGGGTGGCTGTCGTCGAAGCGGCCGTCCAGGATGGTGCCCGCGATTGAGTGCGTGCCCCGGGCGACACCGAGATCCGCCCAAGCCGTGCCGGCTACGAGGGAATCGACGTCAAACAGTCTCTCTTGCCGGTCGATGAGACCGGAGTCCGCCGCCCAGCCCGCCGACGTCCCGAGGGTGATCAGGGTCCCTCCCTGCTCGACCCAGGCCCTCAATGCGTCGGCCGCACTCGCCCCCGCGGAGCCCCCCGCCGCGATCATGACATCATATCGATCGAGGTCCAGATCAGGCAGACGTTCCTCGTCGAGCAGGGAGACGGGGATGCCCGTCTCCCTGTCGAGAAGGTGCCATATCTCTCCAGCCCGGCTGGATGAGAGCCGTCCGCCGGTGAGAATCGCCACGTTTCGGCGAAGTACGAGCTGGGCAGCCGGCCCGCCGAGATCAGGCCCCACGGGCGTCGCCGCGGAACCCAGCGGGACCGGGAAAGAACCGGACTCCGATCGGATCGCGCCCAGGATCGGCTGCAGATCGACGTACGAGACGAACTGTCTGTCACGCCGTGGCGCGAGAAGGAGGGTGCCGGGGGGAAATTCCGCTTCTTCCCCGCCGCTGTCGATCGAGAATGGTCGCATGATCACCCTCGCCTCGAGCCCCGCGTCCAGCCAGCGCGCGAGAGATCGGGCCGCCGCCTCGCTTCCCCACGGAAGCAGCCAGCCGACGTTCGACGGCCCGGGCGTACCTTGCGCCCTCTCCGTCTCGAGCAACGAGACGTTTCCAATCGCCCGGCCGGCCGACCCGGAGATCGGATGCGCCGGGACGTCATAGGCGAGCGGCAGGGTCCAGGCGGAGACATCGTAAAAGACGGAATCGCGAAACGAGGTCACTCGTTCCATCAGGGATTCCAGCAGACGGCCCTGTGGCTGACGCAACGGGACCACCAGAGCCTCACCCGGCGAAAATCGCTTTCCATCGGCCTCGACCGACGTAGTGTTCTCATAGCTTCGGATTTCATGTGTCGCCAGGAGCCGCGCGAGATCCTCGGCCCGTCCGTCGGTTCCCACT
>JARRPS010000149.1:0-5508 GCA_037382625.1 Gemmatimonadota bacterium
CCTCCGGAGCCGGGTTCGGAACTCTCGCGGTGCATGCGGGGCAGGAGCCGGAGCCCCGCAGCGGAGCGATCATGACGCCGATCTATCAGACCTCGACGTACGTGCAGGATGGCGTCGGGCGCACCCGGAACGGTCACGAGTACGCGCGCGTGACGAATCCGACTCGGACGGCTCTCGAGGCCAACCTCGCGGCACTCGAGGGAGGCATCGCCGCCCGGACCTTCGCATCGGGCCTCGCAGCGACGGAGGCGGTCCTCAAGTCCACGCTGTCGGCCGGCGACCGCGTCGTCTGCGGCGACAATCTGTATGGGGGCAGCGAGCGGCTCTTCCGGTTCTGGGACCGGTTCGGACTCGAGTTCGACTTCGTGGATACCGGCGACCCCCAGACGGTTCGGCATGCCTTGGAGCCCGGCGCGCGCATGCTGTTCCTGGAAACTCCCACGAACCCCCTCATGCGAATAACGGACATCGAGGCGTGCGCAACCGCGGCCCACGAGGCGGGCGCGCTTCTGGTGGTGGACAACACCTTCGCCACGCCGTGGCTGCAGCGCCCCCTCGAGCTGGGCGCCGACTTCGTGGTTCACTCGTCCACGAAGTACCTGGGCGGTCATAGCGACCTCATCGGGGGAGCGGTGATCGTCGCTTCCGACGAGCGGGACGAGGCGCTGGGCTGGCAGCAGATGGCCACTGGGGCCGTTCCGGGCCCCATGGACTGCTTTCTCCTGCTTCGGTCTACCAAGACCCTGCATGTACGGATGCGAGCCCATTGCGACAATGCCGCCCGGATCGCGGTGTTCCTGGATGAGCACCCGGAGGTCGAACGCGTGCTGTATCCCGGACTGGCGCATCATCCGCAGCACGAGCTGGCGCGACGTCAGATGCGGGGATTCGGGGGGATGATCACGGTCGATCTGGGATCCCCGGAGCGGGCCGAGGCGCTGGCCGTCGGCACCCGGGTCTTCGCCCTCGCCGAGAGCCTGGGAGGCGTGGAGAGCCTGATCTCGATCCCCTCGAAGATGACCCATGCTTCCGTGCCGCCGGAGCGGAGGGAGCGTATGGGGCTGACGGACAGTCTGGTGCGACTCTCGGTGGGCATCGAGGATCCCGACGACCTCGTCGCGGACCTGGCGGAGGCCCTCGGCCGGCTGTGACGAGAGAAGAGGTCGTCACTCCGCTCCCCGACCACCGGGACGGGGAACGACGGGACTGAAACCGCGTATCGACACGGCGCGTACGGCAAGGGAACGAAGCGAAGACCGTCCCGGAGGACTGTCCGGGCACCCCGATTTCATCGGAAGGCGACGATGGGCGACAACGATAACGGTGCGACGGGCGGAAACGGCGACCGCGAAAAGGCCGTGAGCAGGAAGACGAACGGCGCGGACCAGCGCCGGATTCTGACGCAGATCAGCGCGATCGCATGGGAGCATCCGGCGGACCGGGCGGCACTGAACGCGCTTCGAAAGATCCCCGGCTTCGATCTCGCTCTGCGCAAGGTCTTCGGCACCTTCGGCGAGAGGGCGATCCGGCTCGCCTTCAAAGCGAACGCCGTGCGCGTGTCGGAGGACCAGTATCCGTGGATTCACGAACGACTCTTGCGCGTCTGCGAAGTTCTCGATCTCGAGAAGGTTCCCGAGCTGTTCGTTTCGCAGACTCCCGTGGTGAATGCCGGCGCGGTGGGGCTCGGAGACCCTTTCATCGTCCTCAACTCCTCGATGCTCGAGGTGCTGGACAGGGACGAGACCGAGGCCGTGATCGCACACGAGGTCGGTCACATTCTCAGCGGTCACGTGCTCTACCGCACCCTTCTGCTCCTGCTCATGCGACTCGTGCAGTTCCGCTTCCCGCTGGCCGGCATCGCGGCACTCCCGATTCTCCTCGCGCTGCTGGAATGGTACCGGAAGTCAGAGCTCTCGTGCGATCGCGCCGCACTTCTGGGGATGCAGAATCCCGAGATCGTGATGAGCTCGCTGATGAAGCTCGCGGGTGGCACGCGCGGCGAGGAATTGAATCTCGAGGCGTTCATCGCCCAATCGGACGAATACCGCGAGGGAGGCGATCTTCTCGATTCCGTCTATAAGGTCCTGAACGCGATCGGAGCGACGCATCCCTTCGCGGTGGTCCGCGTCGCCGAACTGCGCGACTGGATGGACAGCGGCTCCTACGAGCGGATCCTCGCGGGCGACTATCAGCGACGGGACGAGTCCGACGGCCGACCGTACCGGGAAGACCTCGAGGAGGCGATGAAGGGGTACACCGACACCGCCCACGAGCTGATGGACGAGGTGGACGCGGCGGTGGACCGGATCAAGTCCAGGGTCGGCGACGTCTGGAAGAGATCTCGGCCCACCTGATCCGCTGCAGTTCGAGCGCGTGCGGCCCGACCTCGCGACCGGGTGGCGAGGTCGGGCCGCACTCTGCATCGTAGCCGGATGAGCACCGAATCGATCCTCCTGGTCGGAAACGGCGGACGCGAACACGCGATGGCCGCCGCGATCCGAAATGACACGCCCGCTGCCGACCTCTTCATCGCTCCCGGAAATCCGGGAACGGCCCGCCTCGGCACCAATGTCCCCATTCCCGCCAATGACGTGGCGCAGCTCGTGAGCTTCGCGAGCGAACGGGGCATCGGCCTGACGATCGTCGGCCCGGAGGCGCCCCTGGCGGCGGGACTCGGTGACGCCTTCGCCGACCGGGGTTTGCCCCTGTTCGGTCCCGACGCCGCCGCTGCCCGCATCGAGTCCTCGAAGGCGTTCGCCAAGCGCCTCATGGCGGAGGAGGGAGTCCCGACAGCCGGATTCGAGGTCTTCACCGTTGCCGACGAGGCGCTCGACTTCGTGAGATCGGGTGTCGGACCGGTCGTCGTGAAGGCCTCCGGCCTGGCCGCGGGCAAGGGAGCTATTGTCTGCGAGGACCGGGACGAGGCGGAGCGAGCCGTGCGCGAGGTGATGGTGGAGCGGCGATTCGGCGCGGCGGGCGATTGTCTGGTCATCGAGGAGTTCATGGAGGGAGAGGAGCTCTCCGTCTTCTTCCTCTCCGACGGAGCGGCCGCCGTGCCCCTCGTGCCCTCCCGCGACCACAAGCGCCTCGAGGAAGGGGACCGTGGACCGAACACGGGAGGAATGGGAGCCTATGCTCCCGTTCGCGGGGTCGATGCAGACCTGATCGACCGGATTCGGACCTCGATCGCCGAACCGGTGCTCGCCGGAATGTCCGCACGCGGGTGCCCGTACCGCGGTTTCCTCTACGCGGGTCTGATGCTCACCTCCGAAGGGCCGAAGGTGATCGAGTTCAACTGCCGGCTCGGAGATCCCGAGGCTCAGGCGGTGCTGCCGCTCACTCGCGGTGGCCTCGTGGAACCGATGCGCACGGTCGCACGCGGCGGAACGCTCGACGGCTGGAGACCCGACCTCGCGCCCGGTGCCGCCCTGGTCACGGTCCTCGTCAGCGGCGGTTATCCGGGGTCGTATCCGAGGGGCCTGCCGATCGAGATTCCGGAGGACCTCGAGGGCCCCGGTGTCCACCTGTACCACGCCGGAACGGCGGAAGGACCGGACGGACTCGTCACCGACGGCGGCCGGGTGCTCGGCGTGACCGGGATCGGAGACGACCTGGACGAAGCCGCGCGGCGCAGCCGCGAGGCGGCCGGACGCATCCGGTTCGAGGGCGCGACGTTCCGACGCGACATCGGGCACTCCGAGCTCGACTGAGAGCGGGGCCCGGAACCGTCCGATGCCCGAGCTCCCCGAGGTCGAGACGATCCGCCGTGAACTCGCCCCTCATCTGGAGGGTCGACGGATCCGGGCGTTGCGCATCATCAAGCCGGACATACTGCTCGCCGGGGCGCGGCCCGCCGATATTCGCACCGCGGTTCAGGGCGCTTCGATCCGTGCCGTCGGGAGACGCGGCAAGTGGCTGCTCTTCGAACTGGACGACGCGGTGCTGGTCACGCAGCTCCGGATGACCGGGCGCTTCGCCGTCGGAAGAGGTCCGGTGCCCCCGGTCGAAGAATTCCGACACGTGGCCGCCGAATTCGATCTCGACGACGGATGTACGCTGTTCTACGACGACGTCCGGCGCCTCGGTGGATTCCTCCTCCTCAGCCACGAGGAATGGAGGCGCGCGGAGGCGCGCTTCGGGCCCGAGCCGCTCGAGCGTCGATTTCGGGCGCGCGATCTCGGTAGCGTCCTCCGCCGCGGACGTCTCCCGGTGAAGAATGCGCTCATGGACCAGTCCCGACTGGCGGGGATCGGCAACATCTACGCGAGCGAAGCGCTGCACGCAGCCGGCATCGGGCCCGCCCGGGCGGCCGAAACCCTCACGGACGAAGAAGTCCGCGCGCTGCACCGGTCCCTGCGACGGATCCTGCGCAGAGCCCTCGATGAATCCGGCACCACGTTCGACAGCTACCGCGCCGTAAACGGAAGGTCGGGCTCCTTCCAGGAGCGACTGCGGGTTTACGGTCGCGAGGGGGAAGCCTGCAACCGCTGCGGCGCGCCCATCCGGCGGATCGTGCAGTCGGGACGGAGCTCCTTCTTCTGTGCGGACTGTCAGGTCTGAATCGCGAGGTCCCGGCCGCCCCGGATTCCGTAGCGCGCCTCAGCCCGGCTGGAAGGATCTCCCGCCCGGCAGCTCGAGGTGAAGGAATTCGACGTGCCCCTCCCGGACCGTGGCGATCGCCAGCGAGGGCGGGCTGCCGCCACGCCCGGAGGAGGCCGCTCCGGGGTTCACGATCCAGCGGGCCCCGACGCGGCGGGCCGCCGGCCGGTGCGTGTGCCCGTGCACGATGACGTCCGCGGCCGGAAACCGGCCCAGCAGAAGCTCATAGCGGGGGTCGACGCGGTGCCCGTGCGTGACCGCGATCCGCACCCCCTCCACCTCGATCTCGACGGACTCGCGGGTCACCGCGCGAATCTCGGATCCGTCGACGTTTCCCCAGACGGCATCGATCGGCGCGATCGTCCGAAGATCCTCGATCGGCTCGATCCGGCCGGCGTCTCCGGCGAACAGGATGCGGTCGACCTCCGCGAAGAGCTCGAACACCTCCGGGCGCAGGATCCCGTGGATGTCGCTGATCAATCCTATCCGTGCCACGTCGCTCTCCGGGGCGCAGGAAACGGGGCTCGAACCCCGTGTTCGGGCCGGTTCCGGTTGTCGAAGGGACGATCCGCCATCTAGGTTCGGGCCACGGTAGGGAGGGGCGGACGACGGGGCAACGCCGGCGCCGGAGCTGCGCGGGAGGGCGACGGAGAGGCTTGGACTATTCGGAAAAGAGTGACCAGGATCTCGTCCGCCTGAGCCGGCGTGGCGACGAGCGGGCCGCCCGGGAGCTGGTACACCGGTTCGAGCGGCCCGTGTTCTCGATCATCTACCGCATGGTCCGCGATCGCGAGCTGGCCGAGGACCTCTCGCAGGATGTGTTCGTCCGGACCTTCAACAACCTGGACCGCTACGACCGATCGTACAAATTCTCCTCCTGGCTGTTCAAGATCGCGTACAACCTCACCG
>JARRPS010000150.1:0-5478 GCA_037382625.1 Gemmatimonadota bacterium
GAGCCGTACACCGTGCTGCCGAGCGATACGTCGGCGGCCGAAAGCGAATCGTAGCCGAGCGCGGTCGCATCCCGGTTCAGGTCGGTCAGGAGGGGATCGAGGCCCGGAAACAACCGATCGACGAGCGGACCGTCGTAGTCCGAATGCAGCGGTTGCCGGGAACCGTCGTCCCCGGCTTCGGTGAATTGCTCGCTCCAGATCTCCCAGCTGGGAGCGAACTCGATCCACAGCGAGCCGTGCCCTGGCAAGCGGGCGTCCCGATCGTACGCCTGGGCGGAGGTGGCAGCTGGAGTCGCCAGCACCAGGACCAGCGCGGAAGCGGTCAGCCGGCCCAGGAATGCGGCGCCGATCCTGCTACCTGAGATGATCTTCATCGGCTCTCCGCGAGCGGGTCGACTCCGGCGGTGCGGCCGAATATGCTCGTCCGCGCGAAACGGGCACAAGTCGGCCCCGATTCGGGAGCTGCCCCTTTCCCGCGTCGGCGTGCTTCGATACGATGTTGCCGCGCCCGGCCCGGCCGGGCGTCGCGGCGCCGTGGCCGAGTGGTTAGGCAGGGGCCTGCAAAGCCCCCTACTCCGGTTCGAATCCGGACGGCGCCTCTTCGACAGGCCTCCCGGAATGCCTGCAATGCCGCCACCGGGTCCCGCGGCTCTCCGGCCGGCGCCAGTTCCCCCCGGGCCGAGGTCCGACCCGTGAAGCGTTTCGTCACCATCGACAACGTTCTCGCCTCACTGCTGCTGTTCATCCCCGTGGCAGTCGTCATGCGCTACGTGCTGAACATGGAGGGGACGCCGGTCTTCCTGACCGCCGCGATCAGCATCATTCCTCTCGCAGGGTACATGGGACGGGCCACCGAGCGTCTGGCCGATCAGGTCGGAGCCGGTGTCGGCGGGCTTCTGAATGCGACCTTCGGCAACGCCGCGGAGCTGATCATCGCCGTTCTTGCGCTCCGGGCGGGCCTGCAGAGCGTGGTGAAAGCCTCGCTCACTGGATCGATCATAGGAAACATCCTGCTCGTCTTCGGGCTCTCGGCACTCGCGGGCGGGCTCAAGCATCCCCCGATCCAGAAGTTCAATCGCACGGCGGCCAGCCTCGGCGCGACGATGCTCGTGCTCAGTGCGATCGGTCTCGTCATTCCGGCGATCTTTCATGCGCTCGCGGGCGACGGACACGCCGGAATCGAACGGAATCTCAGCTTCGACATCGCGATCGTCCTCATGCTCACCTACGTGCTGAGTCTCGTTTTCAGCCTTCGGACACACTCCGACCTGTACCTCGGTGCGGCGCATGCCGAGAAGGACGGGGGCGCAGCGGAGGAAGAAGGCGGAAGGAAAAGGGGCGAGGCGCTCCGCGCGCTGGGCCTGCTGGCGCTGTCCGCCACTGCGGTCGGTTTCATGTCGGAGATGATGGTCGGCAGCCTCGAACAGGCGGCGCACGAACTCGGAATGACGGAGGTCTTCGTCGGTGTCATTCTGGTCGCGCTCGTCGGCAATGCGGCCGAACATTCGACCTCCGTGCTGATGGCACTCAAGAACAAGATGGACCTCAGCGTCAACATCGCACTCGGATCGTCGATTCAGATCGCGCTTTTCGTGGCGCCGCTTCTCGTATTCGTCAGCTATTTCGTGGGCCCGGTGCCGATGGACCTGAGATTCACGGGTCTCGAGGTCGTCGCAGTCGTGCTCTCGGTAGGCATCATGGCCCTCGTGTGCCAGGACGGCGAATCACACTGGATGGAGGGCGTTCAGCTGCTCGCCGTCTACCTGATGCTCGGTATCGCCTTCTACTTTCTGCCCGTATGAGCGCGGGGCGGGTCGCGTGCAACCGAGGTCGCCCGGTTCGCATCTAACCGGGTACGCGGACCCTGAGCCGCCATGACTTCGACAACCGGCGATCAGCGAAGGAACGGTGCCAGGTGTTTTCGTGAGAAACGGATGATGGAGCGGACGCATCCTCTCCCGACTCCTCACTCGATCGACGCAGGACGGCCATGAAGTCACGCTACATCGTCACTCTCGTCGTGCTCGTTGTCGGTATCGCCGCGATCACCGGCATCTATCTGCGACTGCAGCAGAATGCCGAGGCGGACGAGGAGCCCGACCGGGAGAACAGTGCCGTCGTGGATTCCGCGCTGGAGGCAGCCCGGGGAACGGCGGCCGCGTCGGCCTTCGCCACCGGAGTGGCCGTTCCCGTCGAAGGCCGGAAGGTGAGACGAGGCACTTTCGTGATCTGGGCGAACGCCGAGGGCCAGGCCGCGGCCCTGAGAACGGCGCTGCTGGCGGCCGAAGTCAACGGACCGGTCGTGCAGGTTCCGGTGCGGGAAGGCGATTTCGTCAAGGCGGGCCAGTTGATCGCCCGCATCGACCCCAGCGTATACGAGCTCGATCTACAGGAAGCGGAAGGGGCGCTGGAGCAGGCCGAAGCGACCTACCAGGAACTCACGCTGGGTGACGAGCGGATCACCGACGAGGCGCTGCGCACGGAACGCCAGCGCCAGGCCCGGGTCCGGAGTGGCCTCGCCGGGCAGGAGGCGCGGGTGGAAAAGGCTCGCTACGACCTGCGGAAGACCGAGTTCCGGGCGCCGTATGCGGGTCGCGTCGCCAACCTCGCGGTCGATGTCGGCTCTCGCGTCGGGCCGGGCGATTCGATCGCGACGATCGTCGACGTATCCAGCGTGGACGTCGACGTCCAGGTGCTCGAGAGCGAGATCGCAGCGGTGTCCCGGGGTCGGGATGCGTCCGTGAGCTTCACGGCGTTTCCCGGGGAGAGCTTCACCGGCACCGTCGTCTCGGTGAACCCCGTCGTAGACCCCATCAGTCACGTCGGCCGGGTGACCGTCCGACTCGCGAACCCGGAGGCGCGGATTCTCCCGGGCATGCACG
The DNA here is from genome assembly GCA_037382625.1 of Gemmatimonadota bacterium. Classification (GTDB taxonomy): domain Bacteria; phylum Gemmatimonadota; class Gemmatimonadetes; order Palauibacterales; family Palauibacteraceae; genus Carthagonibacter. The sequence goes on from JARRPS010000150.1 coordinate 2,883, forward strand.
CCAGCGTCCGGATCGCCGGATCGCTCTTCGAAGACCGCATATCGGTTCCGAAGGAGTCGATCGTCGAGCGCAGCCGGCGTGAGGTCGTCTTCGTTTTCGAGCCCTCGGAGGAGGGCGCCGAGACAGGTCTCGCGAAGTGGCGCTACGTGACGACCGGACTCGAGAACGAGGACTGGGTGGAAATCGTGCCCTCGGATGACACCGACATGGTCGCGGAGGGCGAGGTGGTCCTGACGGCCGGGCATACCACGCTCACGCACGATGCCCGGGTCCGGCTCTCGATCGAAGAGGGGGAGGAGTGATCCGCACCCTCACGGCCCGCGCCGCCGGGTTTCGCGCCGCGATCGTTCTGGTGGTGGTCGGCGGACTCGCGCCGGGTGCTCGCGCCCTCCCGGCGCAGCAGGTCGTGACTCTGGAAGAGGCCCTCGAATCGGCGCTGTCCCGAAGCCCGACGATCGAGGCGGCGGACGCGGCCGCCGCGGCCGCATCCTCCTCGCGCTGGGCCGACTGGGGAGCGTTTCTGCCAACGATTCGGGCGAACGTGGATCTTTCGTCCTCCGATTTCACCAATGTCACCTATCTCACGCCCGAGGGCTCACCCGCCGTCATCGATCCGCCTCTGACAGACGTGTCGAAAGGCAGCAACGCCGCTCTCAGTTTCTCGCTGCCTCTGCTGAATCCCGAACGCATTGCCGCCGTAGGCGCCGGGGGCTCGCGGAAGGATGCCGCATGGCTGCGACTGACTGCGGCCGAGCGAACCGTGATCCGAGATGTGAAGCGAGCGTATTTCGAGGCGCTGAAACAGCGTCGTTTGCTGGAGGTCGCGCAGCGACAGCTCGAGGCGCGCCGGGTGGACCTCGAGGTCACGCAGGAGCGTTATCGCATTGCGGCCGCCTCCCGAAGCGATCTGCTCGGCGCGGAGATCGATGCCTCCGACGCCGAGCTTCGGGTGCTCCAGGCCGAAGATGGCCTCGGCGCGGCCGTTCGAGCCCTGCAGGTCGCCATGGCGAACCCCGTGAGCATCCAGCCCGAGCTCGTGGCTCTCGTGGACGTAGAGGAGGTGCCTCACGCCGAGTTTCTGGATGCGGCCTCACTCGTCCGGGCCGCCCACGCCTCGAATCCCACCCTCGCCGCGCTGCTCAAGGAAGAGGACGCGGCATCGAGCGACCTCTGGGCGGCCCGGGCGGCATACCTGCCTCGCATCGATCTCGGGTTCGTCCTCGGCCGTAGCAAGCAGCTGGGACGCGAGGAGAGCCTGTTCGATTTCGAGCCCGCGAATACGCGCAGTTCCTTTCAGATCGTCGGCTCGTGGAATCTCTTCCAGGGATTCGAGCGGAAACGGCAGACGGCCGAGGCCAGCGGCCGGGTCCAGCGCGCCCGTGCCGAGTGGACGGCGAACGCTCTCCAGCTGGACAAGGATGTCCGTGACCTCGTCCAGGAACTCAAGCGACGCGATCGACGACTGACGATCCTCGTCCGGAACCGCGACCTGGCCGACGAGCGACTGGAACTCGCGCGGGAGCAGTATCGGCTAGGAAGCATCCCCTACTTCAATCTGCAACAAGCGATCGATCGTACGACGCAGGCCGAGCAATCGCTCTTCACCGAGCGCTACGACTACCTGATCCGCTGGGCCGAGCTGGAGGAGCGGGTGGGACCGGCTCTGGCGGACGCCGCGTTCGCGTCGGCCGGAACGCCCTGAGAGCGGAGACACGCATGTCGCTCTCCGATCTCTCCATCCGGCGGCCCGTGGCCACCTCCATGCTCTACGTGGCGGTGGCCGTCGTAGGGGTGGTCTCTTTCCTGCGCCTCCCCATCGACCTGCTGCCGGACGTTGCGTTCCCGACCCTGTCCGTGTGGACCGGATATGCCGATGCGGGTCCGGCGGAAGTGGAGAGGTTCGTTACGGAGCCGGTCGAAGCGGCCTTGAGCCGTGTGCCCGGTGTCCGTTCGGTGGACTCGCGTTCGCGAGAGGGACAATCGCTCGTACGGCTCCAGTTCTACTGGGGCACGGACATGGAGTTCGCGATGCTCCACGTACGCGAGCGGCTCGACAACCTGGTGGGAGTCCTGCCGGAGAGTTCCGACCGCCCCGTAATCCTGACCTCCGATCCCACCAACGATCCGATCCTCGCGCTCGCGGTGACCGGCGCGGATCTCGCCGAGCTCCGAGACCTGGCCGACGCCGTGTTCAAGCGCAGACTCGAACAGCTGGACGGAGTCGCACTCGCCGCCATCACGGGCGGCCCCGTCAGGGAGATCCAGGTCGTGGTCCGACCGGATCTGCTGCAGGTGCACGGGGTGACGGTCGGAGACATCACCGAAGCCCTGGACCGCGCCAACTACAGCGCGCCGGGCGGCACGATCCGGCGCGGAAGATTCCGCTACAGCCTGAGAACACTGGGCGAATTCCAGGGCGTGTCGGAACTGCAGGATGTCGTCGTGGCCCGACCAGCGGGAGGGGGTGTCGTCCGACTCCGTGACGTGGCCACGGTGGCCGAAGGGGAGGCCGAGCGGGAGACGATCGCGCGCTACGACGGCGTGCCCGCGATCGGCCTGCTGGTCTACAAAGAAGCGGGCTCGAACACCGTCCGCG
>JARRPS010000151.1:0-5474 GCA_037382625.1 Gemmatimonadota bacterium
CCCGTGCCGTCATGCACCTTCTCCGGACTCTGACCTGCACGCCCGGTCTGGACGCTTCGGACGTCGTCCTGGGGTCCACCACGTTCTCGTTCGACATCTCCGTGCTGGAGCTCTTTCTCCCGCTGCGGGTCGGAGGGCGAGTCGTGCTGGCGTCGGGCGAGGACGTCAAGGACGGTCGCGCCCTGATCCACCTCATCGAAGCGCACGGCATCACCGTCCTCCAGTTCACGCCTACTGGATGGCGCATCCTCCAGTCCGCGGGGTGGGAAGGGGGCGACGTAAAGGCCATCGCGGGCGGAGAACCGTTTCCCCGCGATCTCCTGCGCTGGCTTCTGCCTCGAGTCCGGGAAGTCTGGAACGGGTACGGGCCCACCGAGGCCACCGTCTACACTACGTTCGCCCACCTGGACGACGGCGATGCGCCGATCCACATCGGTCCACCGCTTCCCGGCTTCCGGTGTTACGTGCTGGATCCGGTCGGCCAGCGTCTGCCCCCGGGTGTGCCGGGGGAACTTTGCGTGGCCGGGCCCCAGGTGGCGGACGGCTACGTGTCCCGCCCCGAGGAAACGGCGCGCCGGTTCGCTTCGGACCCGTTCGGTGGCGGTCGCATGTACCGGACCGGCGACCTGGTTCGCTGGCGTCGGGACGGCACCCTCGATCATCTGGGCCGGATCGATCAGCAGGTGAAGCTCCGGGGCTTCCGCATCGAGCTGGGCGAGGTGGAGGCGGTCCTGGCGGCGGAGCCCAATGTGCGAGAGACGGCCGTAGTCCTCGCGGAGCTTAACGGTTCGACGGAACTCGTGGGCTACGTAGTGGCGGATGCGGAGGGCTGGGACGAACGGTTGCTCCGGGACCGGCTTGGCGAACGGTTGCCGGACTACATGGTCCCGCGCTTCCTGGTCCGCCTCGATACGTTGCCTCGTACCGCCAGCGGCAAGACGGACCGCAAGGCCCTGCCGGATCCGCGCACCGTAGAAGCCTCAGCGCCGGCGGGCGGGCTCGCCGCACCGGAGACCGAGGCCGAGGTCTACCTGCTGGCGCTCTGGCAGGAAATCCTCGAAGTCCCCGGGATCTCGGTCGAGGACAACTTCTTCGATCTGGGCGGGCATTCGCTCCTGGCCGTCCGGGCCATCTCCCGGGTTCATGAGGAGCGGGGCTCCAACATCCCGCTCCGGGCCCTGATGACGGGAACTTTGCGGCTCGTCGCGCGTGAATACCTCTCTGTAGAACGGGATTCTACGACGCCAGATACTCCTGGAAATCCGGGTACGGTGTCCCGCGTCCTGGGAACGATGAAGGACTGGGTGTCCCGCTGACGGGCCACTGGCCTCATGTCAAACTTGCGCACAGATGACCCGGGAGGGTCGCATGTCAGGTAGTCGAAAAGAGTTCATCCTCCAGCGGATCACCCGCATCATCTCTGAGATGAGCGGGCTGACCGAGGACGCAGTTGACCCCGGGACCTCTTTCCTGGACCTGGGCTTCGACTCGCTCTTCCTCACTCAGGCCAACCTCCGGTTCCGGAGGGAGCTGGGGGTCAAGATCAGCTTCCGGCAGCTCTTCGATGAGGCGCCCTGCCCCGACGCGTTGGCGGGCTACGTCGACAGCGAGCTCCCCGTTGATGCCCTGCAGAACGAGATGGCGGCCGAGGCCCAATCGCCGGCCGTGGAAGTCGATATTCCGACGCCGGTCGGGCCCGCACTCGACTTTTCTTCGCTGGACTTCGATTCGGACTCGTACCTCTCGAAGCTTCGGGGGGGAATCCCCAACCTGCTCCAGGTCCTGATCCTGCAGAACCAGACTAGTACGGCTTTGCTCCAAGCTCTCGCCGGAGGCGCCAACCGGGCCATTCCCTCCGCCGGAGGCGGGAGCGAGCCTGGCGACAGTGTCCCCGCGGCTTCCCCGCCCAGGACCCCGGAGACCGCGCCGAAGACACTCCGTTCGCCAGCGTCAACCGGAGCCGCCAAGCCGTCGGCCAAGGCGTTCGGGCCGTACAAGCCGGTGGAAGCGGGATCAGGGGGGCTCGAAGGTGACGCCCAGCGGGCGCTGCAGGCCTTCTGCGCGGAGTATGCGGACCGGACCCGCAGCTCGAAGGAGCTGGCCGAGGCCCAGCGACCGGTTCTGAGCGACGCCCGCTCCATCTCCGGTTTCCGCCGGGACTGGAAGGAGATCGTCTACCAGATCGCTCAGGGCCGCTCGAAGGGCGTCCAGGTCTGGGACCTCGACGGCAACGAGTACATAGACATGACGTCGAGCTTCGGGATCAGCCTGTTCGGCCACCAGCCCGACTGGGCCATCGAGGCGGCGAAGCGGCAGATCGACGCGGGCTGCGAGCTCGGGACGCTGTCGCCCCTGGCCTACGAGGCGGCCAAGCTGATCCGCGAACTCACCGGGATGGACCGGTCCACGTTCACGAATACCGGGTCCGAGGCGCTGGCCGCTGCGGTGCGTGCGGCCCGAACGGCCACTGCCAAGGACCGCATCGCCGTCTTCTACGACGAGTATCACGGCATCGGCGATGAGCTTCTGGTGAACGCCCTGGACCTCCCGACGGGCCGGAAGACGATCCCCACCTCCCCGGGAATCCCCGACTTCATCGTCGAAAACGTGCTGGTCCTCAAGTGGGACGACGAGGACTTCCTGGGGACGCTGCGGGAGCACGCGGACGAGCTGGCGGCCCTGATCATCGAGCCGGTGCAGAACCGGAATCCCTCGCTGAAGACCGCCAAGCACTTCCGGGCAATCCGCGAGCTCACCCGGGAGCACAACATCGCCATGATCTTCGACGAGATGATCACCGGGTTCCGGCTCGCACCGGGGGGCGCTCAGGAGTACTTCGGCGTCGAGGTGGACATCGCCTGTTACGGAAAGATCCTCAGCGGCGGGCTCCCGTGCGCCGTCGTGTCAGGCCGGGGATCGTGGCTGGACTGCTTCGACGGCGGGCCATGGCGTTTCGGCGACGACTCATTTCCCGAGGCGGGCGTGACCTTCTTCGGCGGCACTTTCACTCGCCATCCCGTCTCTCTGGCCACGTGCCACGCGGCGCTGGAGGCGGTGAAGGAAGCGGGCCATGAGACGTATGAAGCCCTGAACGCGAAGTCCCGGCGCTTCGCGCACAGGCTGAACGAGCTTCTGGTAGGGTCCGGATTCCCTGCCCGCATCGAGCACTGTGAGTCCATTTTCAACCTCAAGTGGGACGACGCTAACCCATTCAGTCGGCTCCTCCTCTTCCAGCTTCGTCACCGGGGCGTTCTGATCTACGACCGACCTTTCTTCATGACTACGGCCCACACCGAGGCGGACCTGGACCGCGTCTTCGAGGCCTTCCGTGACTCCATCGCCTTTCTGCTGGAATCCGGCATCGTGCCACGGACGGCGCTGAACGGCGATGTCGGCGGGCCCCGTGAGATACCCTTCAGCCGGAGCCAGATGGAGGTCTGGCTGGCCACCAAGCTCGCGCCGGAGGCGTCCCGGGCCTTCCACGAGCAGGTCATCTACGACCTCGACGGTCCGGTGAACCTCCCGGCGCTCCGACACGCGGTACAGCGTGTGGTACATCGCCACGAGGGGCTGCGGGCCCGGGAGAACACCAGAGGGGAGGGATGGATCGTAGAGCCGGCGGCGCACGTCCCGGTGGAGGAAGTCGACTTAACCCAGCTCGGCGAAGCGGAGCGGGAGGCGGAGCTGGCCCGGCGGATACGGGCCGACGTCGCGGCGGACTTCGATCTGGAGCGGGGGCCGCTGGTGCGCATCACCCTATACCGCACAGGCCAGGACCGCTCCACCCTGGTCATCGCCGGACACCACCTGGTGGTCGACGGCTGGTCCATGGGGATCGTGCTGCAGGACCTGGCCCGATACTACACGTCGGCTTGCCGGTCGGAGCGGTTCGGGCAGCCGGCGCCCCACTCCTTGACAACCTTCCTGGCCGATGAGGCGGAGTACCTGGCGTCCGACGACTACGTGGAGACCGAGGCCTTCTGGATGGAGCAGTTCCAGGATGTACCGGATTCTCTGCAGCTCCCGCTGGACCGTCCGCGCCCGGACACCAAGACCTACAATGGTCAACGGCAGAGCATGCGCTTCGACCCGAAGCTGGTGGAGCAGCTCGAGGCCTTCTGCGCCCAGGAGCGGGTGACGACGTTCACGACGCTCTACGCCGCCTTCTCAGTGCTCATGGCACAGCTTTCCGGGCAGGACGAAGTGGTCGTCGGGGTACCTATGGCGGGACAGGCGGTGGCGGGCCAACCAACCCTCGTGGGCCACGCCGTCAACTTTCTCCCCCTCCGTACCCGGGTGGAGATGGCCGGGAGCTTCGAGGACATCCTCAGGACCACCCGGGACTACATCCTGGAGCTCAACGACCACCAGCGGTACACCTACGCGTCGCTGCTGCGAAAGCTCCCGGTCAAGAGGACATCGGAGCAACTCCCCCTGGTGTCCGTGACCTTCAACGTCGACCAGGGAATGGAAAGCTTCGACTTCGACGGCGTGGCCGCCCGCTATGTGACCGGGCCTCGGGACTACGTGAAGCACGACCTTTTCGTGAACATCGTCCTGGAGAGCGAGGGCCCTATCATCGAGGTGGACCACAACGCGGACATCCTCGACGCTGCCACGGCCCGGGGTTGGATGGACCGGTACCTGGAACTGCTCCGGACGGCCATGGCCGAGCCGGGCCGAATCGTCGCGGACCTCGTGGCCGATACCGCGGACGTAGCGGTTTCCTGAGGAAGGCCGCAGGTCGGCGGCTCGGGGCCGGTCCGATCGTCCGGACCTGAATCCGACGAGCACCCTGGCGAGCACGCGCGGCACGCCGATCGGCTGGGGACTCGTCTTGCCGGAGTGAATCACGGACCCGAAGGCGGGACGATCGCGGTCGCGCCGAGTCACGGTGACCCGTACTCTGATCCGATGTTCGGAATCTCCGAGAGAACCCTCGTGATCGGGCACCGGGGCGGCGCAGGCGCGGCCCCGGAAAACACGCTCGAATCGATCCGCCACGGCGTGGAGGCCGGGGCGGACGCGATCGAGTTCGACATCCACGCCACGCGTGACGGGGGGATCATCCTGTTCCACGACGACACGCTGGAGCGCACGACGGACGGCGCTGGCGTCGTGGAGGAGATGACGCTCGAGGAGCTGAAGCAGCTGGACGCCGGCCACGGGTGCACGGCCGACCTCGGCCGCAGCTTCCCGTTCCGAGACAGGGGTGTGCGCATCCCGACGCTCGACGAGGCCGTCGAGGCGTGCGGCGACCTGCCCATGATCTGCGAGATCAAGACCGCGAAGGCGGGCCTGCTTCTGGCGGAATGGCTGCCGGGCCATCCCGCCCGTGAGCGGATGATCGTGGGGGGATTCGACCTCGCACAGGTGCGGCCCGCCGCGGCCGTCGCCCGCTGGCGGTGCGCGAGCCGCCGGGACCTCACGCCGATGGTGCTGCTCGGCAAGCTCGGGATCCGGGCCCATCTCCC
>JARRPS010000152.1:0-7327 GCA_037382625.1 Gemmatimonadota bacterium
GCCTGGAACTGGATCGGCAGCGTGGCCCAGGCGCCGACCTTGCGGTCCCGGCTCTCGGCGGGAGCGAATCTCATGAGCGGCACGGCCGCCAGCGCCACCTTTGCGAGGGCTGGATCGGCGTCGGCGTCGAGGATCGAAGCATCGCTGGCACCTCCCTCTTCGTTGACCCAGATCTTCAGCACGACTTTGCCGGAGTGGCGACGATCCGAACGGTATTCGGTGAGAATCCGGCCCGTTACGTAGTCCCAGTTGAGCAGTCGCGGGGGCGCATCCGGAGTCACGCCCGGGAGCGCGCCGGACGGCTCGTAGCTCCCCAGACCGGGACGCGCCAGCTCCGGCGGTGCGAACTCTCCCGCCGTCAGGCTCGGTGACTCGATCCGGGGGCCATCCGGCCGCGGTTGCACAGGCAGATCCACCGGGGTCGCCGTTCGAGCGACCGGGACGCCGCGACGGTACCCATCGGCCTGACCGACTTCCCGGCATCGGTCGATTTCATCCAGCAGTTCGTCACTTTCGAAGAGTCTCGCCAGGTCGTTGCGGTCCCGCTCGCTCGGTGCGAAGGCGACGCAATTCATCCGAACGATCTGGAGAACTTCCTCTGCCGAGTAGCTGTTGCCCGTCATCATCCGTACGAGATCGCTCTTCAACAGCGAACGCTCCGACTGCGCCTCGGCTGTCTGCGGTACGACCATGCCGGTGAACAGCGTCACGGCGATCACCAACCGGATCCGTCGCCTCGCGGGCATTCCGTTCCCTGTCATCGCCCGGACTCCTCGATGCGTGCCCGATCCTGCTCCGACCGCTCGGGCGCGATTGCGTGCGCGAGCGGATGCGCGAGGATGAGGAGCAAAGCCCGTACCCGCAGCCCGAAGCTTCCCTACCTCCTTTTCACATCGTGTCTTGTGCCCTTTCATGACACGCGGCTAGACCGAGGAGGTGGCAACTTTTTGCGGGTGGAATCGCCGTTTGCGAGGTCCCGAGCCCCCGGCCCGGCCGGCCTGCGTTGACGGGCCGAACGACGCGGTGGAGTTTCGCAGGAACGATCGATTCGAGCGGTGCCCTGCGACAGATGCCGCCGAACGTGCGGGAAGCGAACGCGAGGGAGGGGCCATTCTTTACCGGACAGGTACGATGCACGGCAGACGGCCGCGCGGCTTCGGGGAGTTCCGCTCGTGCCGGTCGCCGATCAGGCTCTTGGTGGCCGCACTCGCTCTCTTCTCCGCCTGTTCTCCCGAGGTTGCCACAGATCGGTCCCGCGAAGAGGCTGACGCGACGATCGGACCAGATCGGGAATCCCGGGCGGAAGTCGACCAACCCGAAACGATACCGCGGCCCGGAATCGAGTGGTCGCCCCGCAGCTATGTCGCCCCGCGCGCGGCTGGATCCATCCGCGTGGATGGCACGCTCGACGAGGCGGACTGGCAGATGGCTCCCTGGACCGAGGCATTCACCGACATCGAAGGGCCTTCCCGACCGGCTCCGGAGTTTCTGACCCGCGCGAAGATTCTATGGAGCGATGAGGCGCTGTGGATCGGGGCTGAACTGGAAGAGCCGCACGTCTGGGGCACCCTGACGGAACGGGACGCCGTAATTTACATGGACGATGACTTCGAAGTGTTTCTGGACCCCGACGGAGACACCCACGGCTATTACGAACTGGAGATCAACCCCCTCGGGACGGAGTGGGATCTTCTGCTGGTCCGGCCGTATCGGGATGGGGGTCCGGCGATACACGCATGGGACATTCCCGGGCTACTCACGGCAGTGAGCGTCGACGGCACCCTCAACCGGCCCGATGACAGGGACGTCGGGTGGAGCGTGGAAATCGCGATTCCCTGGACTGCGTTGGCCGAGGCAACGGATGCGCCCGTTCCCCCCCGTGCCGGGGACCGCTGGCGCCTCAATTTCTCGCGTGTCGACTGGCCGGTCGAGATCCGGGACGGTGAGACGCGGAAGCGCACGGATCCGAGTACGGGGGAGACGCTCGCGGAGAGCAACTGGGTCTGGTCCCCCCAGGGACTGATCGCGATGCATTACCCCGAAATGTGGGGATTCCTGATCTTCGCGGGTGAGAACGCCAGGCTGGAGAGCTACGACCGGGAGCCGAGGCCGGTGGAGCGTGCCGGGTGGTTTCTGCGGCAGGTCTATTACGCGCAGCATGAGCACCGGGCCCGGACGGGAGCGTGGGCGAGTCTCCCTTCCGATCTCGATCTGGAAGCCGACACCGGATTCCGGCTCGCCGGAATGGCGACGACGCCGCACGGCTTCGAGGCCTGGCTCGATCTCGACTCGGGGGCCACGATTCGCATCGATCACGAGGGTCGCGTCCGGGTGTCCCGGTGAACTTCGGCGCGCTGGACTGGACGATTCTCGTGGTCGTCTACCTGGCGATGGCGGGCGGTGTTCTGCTGCTCCGACCCTACATGCGCGGGGTCGCGGACTTCCTCGCAGCCGGCCGCACGGCGGGCCGATACATGATCAGCGTTTCGCAGGGCGTGGCGGCGCTGGGCGCCATTTCTGTGGTCGGATTTCTCGAGCAGAATTACGTGGCCGGTTTCGCATTCACATGGTGGGGAATGAGCACGGCGATCGTGGTGCTTCTCATCACGGTCACGGGATTCGTGATCTACCGGTTCCGGGAGACCCGTTGCCTCACCCTCGCCGAGTTTTTCGAGCGGCGCTACAGCCGGCGATTCCGGGTGTTCATGGGACTGCTCGCCTTCCTGTCGGGAATCGTCAATTTCGGGATCTTTCCCGCCGTAGGTGCGCGGTTCTTCATTCACTACATCGGACTGCCCGAGACCCTCCAGTTCGGCCCGGCCGCCGTCCCGGCGTATCCGATGGTGATGGCTCTGCTGCTCCTCACCTCCCTGTTCTTCGTATTCTCGGGCGGACAGGTGGCCGTGATCATCACGGACTTCGTTCAGGGGATCTTCGTGAACCTCGTATTTCTCGCGATCGTCCTGTTCCTCCTCTCCACCGTGAGCTGGGACCAGATCTTCGCGGCGCTGGGCACGGCTCCCGCCGACGCGTCCCTGGTGAACCCGTTCCGAACGAGCCAGGTCCGCGACTTCAACTTCTGGTATTTCCTGATCGGAACGATCGGCGTCGTGTACGTCGTGATGTCCTGGCAGGGCACGCAGGGATACAACGCCTCGGCCGAAAGCGCGCACGAAGCGAAGATGGGAGCGGTGCTCTCGAACTGGCGGGGTCTCCCGCAGACCCTCTTCCTGCTCATCGTGCCGATCGTGGCCTACACGGTCCTGCATCACGCGGACTTCGCGGCCGAGTCCGCCCTCGTGTCCACCCGGCTCGCAGCAGCCGAGAGCGAAACCATCGCGAATCAGCTCCGGGTGCCGGCCGTGCTCACCCTTCTCCTGCCGACAGGGCTGCTGGGCGCGTTCGCGGCGGTGATGCTGACGGCGTTCATCAGCACACACGACACCTATCTGCACTCGTGGGGAAGCATATTCATCCAGGACGTCGTGATGCCCCTCCGCCGAGAGCCGTTCTCGCCGGAAGCACACATGCGGGCGCTGAGAATCTCGATCGTCGGCGTCGCCATCTTCATCTTCCTGTTCAGCCTGCTCTTCCGGCAGAGCCAGTACATTTTCCTCTTCTTCGCGATCACCGGAGCGATCTTCGCCGGCGGCTCGGGAGCCGTTCTGATCGGCGGTCTCTATTGGAAGCGAGGCACCACCGCCGCTGCCTGGGCGGCGATGATTACCGGCTCGACGATCGCCGTCGGCGGGATCGTCGTTCACCAGATCGTCGATGACTTCCCGATTAACGGTCAGGTCTTCTGGGGGATCGCCATGGCGGCGTCGACGCTGGTCTACGTGGCCACCTCGCTTCTGGGACCGCGCGAGCCTTTCGAACTCGAAGCTCTTCTGGCGCGCGGCGTGGCGGCGGGCGATCCTGAACCCGGTCGAACCGGACAGCCACCGACCCGTGGGTGGAGAGCGCTGGGGCTCGGACCGAACGCGAGTCGGACCGACAGAATCATCTACCTCGTGACGTACGTCTGGATCGTGGGCTGGACCCTGGTATTCGCGGTCGGCACAGCCTGGAACCTGACACACGAGGTCTCGAACGCGGAGTGGGAGAAATTCTGGAAGTTCTACGTGGCGCTGCAGGTCGTGGTGACGGCCGTCGTAATCGTGTGGTTCACGGCCGGCGGTCTGCGCGACATGCGAATGATGCTTTCCCGGCTCGCGGTGGCCCGCAGGGATACCGCGGACGACGGCTGGGTGGAGCGTTGACTCACCCTCGGGAGGATCCATGATCCCCGTTCTGGTGCGAAGCTCGGACAATCCGATCGTGACGGGATTCGACGTCCCGGCAATGCCGCCGGATCTCGTGGATCCGACCTCGGTGTTCAACCCGGGTGCGACGAAATTCGGAGACCTGTACCTGCTGGTGCTTCGCGTGCAGTCGCGCGGCCGGAGGACCTTCCTGGTGGTCGCGGAGAGCGCGAACGGACGCAACTTCGACGTCCGGAACCGGATCGTCGAGATCGAGGGTCTCGATCAGGAGGCGATGGGTATCCACCACGTGTTCGACCCCCGAATCACGAGGATCGAGGATACCTGGTACCTGATGTTCGCCGCCGATACGGACACGGTCTGCCGCGTCGGCGTGGCCACGACGCGTGACTTCGAGCGGTTCGAGCTGGTCGGCATCGAATCCGGGCCGGACGTCCGCAACGGCGTCCTCTTTCCGGAGCGGCGGAACGGACGGTTTCTCCGTCTCGACCGCCCGAATCGGATTCAGCTCGCCGACGGGCCGACGACGGGCGACGAAATCATGCTCTCGGAGTCGGACGACCTCGTGGTGTGGCGGAGCATGGGTCCGGTGCTCCGCGGCCGACCGCGGTTGTGGGATGAGCGGATCGGGGCCGGCCCTCCGCCCCTGCGCACCCGACAGGGGTGGCTGCTCGTGTACCACGGCGTCGCCACGCACTTCTCGGGGTCGAATATCTACCAGGCGGGTGCGGCGCTGCTCGACCTGGACGATCCTCGAAGGGTGCTGGCGCGCACGCGCGACAACGTCCTGGAGCCGCGGAAACTGTACGAGCTGGTGGGCCAGGTGCCGAACGTCGTATTCCCGAGCGGCTGGATCGTCGATGGAGAGGACGACGAGGGCTTCGCCCCGGAAGAAGCCCGGGTGCACCTCTACTATGGCGCGGCCGATACCTCTGTCTGTCTCGCCAACAGCACCGTGGGCCGATTGATCGAGGCCTGCGAACCGGTGAATTCGCACGGCAGCAACCCCAGCGCCTCCTCCAGCCCGACCAGTGAGAACGTGTAGGAATGCCGACGGAACTGGTAGTCGGAGGCCTGGATGACGACTCTGCGCGCCTGCAGAGCCCGACGCGTGAACTCCGAGGCGATCTCCGGTGGTGCGATCACCGCCATTCCGGTTCGGCGCAGGATCCAGCTCTCCGTGTCGCCGAACGCATCGAGCGCCCGAGGTAGGTCGATGAGACGATCAACCGTCCCTCGCCGGCCTCGCAGGCCCAGGTGAGCCCGCCGGCTCCCTTCACCGGATTCTCTTCGGCGAGCGTGGTCACGCTGGCCTGCTCCGTTTCCGCATCCGAGCGGTCGAAGAAGTAGAAATCGCCGACCGGAACCTGTGCCGTCGCCGGTGCCGCGATCGCCAGGCCCAGCGCCGCTGTGAATGCGCCGATGCGAGTCGGAGCGAGCTCTATCCTGGACATCCCTTTCTCCCTTCCCTCGACCGCGGCTGCTCAGGCGCTGGACGGCAGCGTGTGGAAGCGTTCGAGCGCCTCTCGCTCGAGCTGTTCACGGTGATCGGGATGCGCGATGTCGATCAAGAGGCGCGCACGGGCCTGCAGGTTCTGACCGTAGAGGTTCGCCACGCCCCATTCGGTCACCACGTAGTGCACGTGGGCGCGCGTGGAGACGACTCCCGCCCCGGGCTTGAGGAACGAAACGAGCCGCGATTCCCCCCGGCGGGTCACCGACGGCAGCGCGATGATCGGCTTTCCTCCCTCCGAGAGCGATGCGCCCCGGATGAAGTCCATCTGCCCACCTACGCCGGAATACTGCCGGGTCCCGATCGAATCGGCGCAGACCTGCCCGGTCAGGTCCACTTCGATCGCGCTGTTGATCGCGGTCACCTTGGGGTTGCGCCGAATGACCGCCGTGTCGTTGGTGTAGCCGACATCCAGCATCGCGACCTGCGGGTTGTCGTCGATGAAGTCGTACAGGCGGCGCGTCCCCATCACGAAGGTGGCCACGACCTTTCCCGGGTGGGAGCGCTTGTTCAGCCCGTTGATCACTCCGGACTCGATGAGGTCGATCGCACCATCCGAGAACATCTCGGTATGGATGCCCAGGTTCTTGTGACCGCCGAGCGCCGCGAGCACGGCGTCCGGTATCGCGCCGATGCCCATCTGCAGGGTGGCTCCGTCTTCGATCAACTCGGCGCAGTACCGACCGATCGCCTTCTCGACGTCGCCGTACTGGGGTGGCGGTACTTCGTGGAGCGGTTCATCTCCGTCCACGAACGCATCGATCTTGTCGACGTGAATTACGCCGTCCCCATGCGTGCGGGGCATGTTCGGGTTCACCTGCGCGATCACGAATTTCGCCACCTGGACTGCGGCCCGCGAACAATCCACCGATACGCCGAGGGAGCAGAAGCCGTGCTTGTCGGGGGGCGAGACCTGGATCAGCGCGACATCCAGCGGCAGGATTCCGCGTCGGAAGAGGCTCGGCGTTTCCCCGAGGAACACGGGGATGTAGCTGGACTCACCCGAGTTGATCGCCTCGCGGACATTGGCGCCGACGAAAAGAGCGTTGACCCGGAAACTCTGGCGCATCTCGGGCGCGGCATAGGGAGCCGGCCCCTCCGTGTGCAGATGGACGAGCTCCACGTTCCTGAGTTCCGGCGCGCGAGCGGTCATCGCCTCGATCAACAACTTGGGAGCGGCCGCGACGGACTGAATGAACACGCGGTTGTCGGACTGGATGACGGATACGGCTTCTTCGGCAGTCGTGCGGTTCATGATATCGATTCATCCATAGGACCGACCCCTCGGTCCCGGTTCAGAGTTTTCGTTCCAGCTCACTCAGCATTTCGTCTGTCATCGCATCGAGCTCGTACCGCGGCTCCCAGCCCCATTCCGTCTTCGCGGCCGAATCGTCGATCCGACGCGGCCAGGACTCGGCAATCGCCTGGCGTTCCGGATCGACATCGAAGCTCAACTCGAATTCGGGGCGGCGGCGGCGGATCGAAGCCGCGATCTTCTCCGGCGTCAGTTGCATCGCCGTCACATTGAACGCGTTCCGGTGCGTGAGCG
>JARRPS010000153.1:0-9730 GCA_037382625.1 Gemmatimonadota bacterium
CCGGACAAAAAGCGCGAGCCGGACAGGCCGGCTCGCGCTCGGAGGGGAGAATGTAGCCTGCTGTATTGCGCAGTCAACCACTCCCCCGGCCGTTGGAGTGTCCCGGGGAATTCCAGGGGGCCAGCATGCATGGTCCGTCGGTCGTTCCTCAACCCACCGAAGAAGTCGGACGCAGACCTGACTGAGCCCGAATGACACTCGAGTCGATCGTGCGGTCGAGCAGCGCATCGACCGTCGGTTTCGGTGATGCGACGATCAGAATCTGATACGAAAAGAGCCCGCGGCTGATGCGGATCAGAAGTCGATTGAGGCTCAACAGCGCACGGGAGAAGCGATTCAACCCGAGTGCGAGAGGATACGGAGCCGGGATTCCCTCGACACGTTCGACCTGGTAACCGCAACCCTCGAGCAGGTTCTTCAATGACGCGAAAGTAAAGAGACGAGTGTGCGTCAGATCCAGAATTCCCCTCTTGCCGTAGTTGAAGTTTCCAAGGAGTGCCTGAAACCTCACGACCCAGAAGACGACGTTGCCGGTCGTAATCAGAAGCCGGGGGCGACCGTCGTGACTCCGGGCAAGGGATCGCAGCTCGTCGAGAAAGCGCTCGGGGTCCGACATGTGCTCAACGACGTCCAGTAGGAGAACCCACGCATACGGCTGCAGGTCGAACGGCAGTGGTTCCGGGTCCCGCCAGAGCCGGAATTCGGAGAAGGCCCCGGGGTGCGCAGGCAGGAACTGGTCCGCTCCATCAACCACGCACCCCTTGTCCCTCAGAGCTGCGGCCATCTCTCCGGGTCCGCAGCCTATGTCGAGGACACGGGCGCCTTCCTCCACCACGTCGAGTGCAGCGGTGTGGGAGGACGGATAGCCCAGCTTCAAGGTATAGTGCCGATTCTCGGGGCTCTCGACTTCGAAGCGGCGATCGTAGAAGATGCTCAGCCCGTGCAGCCTGCTCTTCACAGTGGTCCGGATTACGTTCCAAGCATACGCGAGGCCATTCACCCGGCATATTTCATCCCCGTAGTACGTGGGAATCGGCACCTCGACGATCCTGCACTTTGCCAGCAGCAGCTGAATGATGATCTCCGTATCGAAGTGAAACCCGTTGGCATTCTGGTGGAAAGGAATCCTGCGAAGCGCTGCGACACTGTACGCGCGAAAGCCGGAATGGAACTCCGACAGAGATCTGCGCAGCAGGGAGTTCTGGATTGCGGTCAGGATCTTGTTGCCGACGAACTTGTACAGCGGCATCCCTCCCGAAATGGCTCCACCCCGCTCTAGCATTCGGGACCCCAACACCGCGTCGGCATCCCCTGACAGGAGCGGTGCTAGCAAGTCGGGGATCTTCTCCGGTGCATACTGCCCATCGCCGTGGAGCAAGACCACGAAGTCGAAGCCGTTTCGAATCGCGTACGCGTAGCCGAGTTTCTGATTTCCCCCATAGCCCTGGTTCTCCGGGGTGGCCAGCACCGTGACCGGCAGTGGATGCGAATCCGCGGACGCGAGGCCGACCTCGAAGGTCTCGTCCTCGGAGGCGTCATCGATGACGAGGACCTCGAAGTCCGTGGTGCTCACAGGTATCCTCTCGACGACACCCTGCAGCTTCTCCGCAGCCTCGTAGGCAACGACGAAGATCAGAACCCGGGGTCGTGATTCCGTCCGGAGCGTCCTATACACGGTCAATCTCTCACGACTCAGACACCTGGGCCTTCCGAAACCTGATCAACGTCACCCGCCCGAAGTTCTGTCGTCGGGCTTCGAACACTCCCGGTCGCGCCTCGTTGATCCACTCTACCATACATGAAGCATATACCAGGGGGGAACCGGAGAGCAGATAAAAGGTCTCGGCAGTATCCAATGTCGGCAGTACTACCATCTCGAAATAGTCCTCGCGCTCGGGGTGGTTCCAGGAAGCCGTCAGCGGAATCAAGTTGAAGTCCGGGGCCTCACGACCGGGACTGCGGAGCGTCGCTCGCGTCGTGGGAACAGGCGAGCCGAGCGGTGTCTGATCCTCTTCCATGAACCCCGACCGGAACAGCACGGGCGTAAGCGTGTCTCCTTCGAGTTCCACGGAAAGGACTTCCATGGCTTGTCGCCAGTCCTCGAACCCGATCATTGTATACGTGCCCCAGGTCCCCTTCGCCTGTTGAAGTACCGTCGCCAGTAGAAGTGCCGTGATGACTGCGCCTGCAGGGGCGGCAAGGCGGTTCAGAAGCGAGAAGCTCCCGGCGGCGAGCAAGATGATCGCCACCAATCCTCCCTGCGTGTATCGCCAATGTATGACGTTCGCACCGAGCGCTTTCAGACTCAGGAATCCCAGCGCGCCGACCAGGATGCATATCCAGAGTGCCCGAAAAACGTCGGGCAGTGGTTCTTCTCTCTTCCGCACCGCCACTGTTCCCAGCACGAGCAGCAGCCAGTACGACATGGTCATGAATGCCAGACCGCCACCGGTGTATCCGTGCGATATCCAGTCCAGCTCCTCCCGGCGCGCGAAAAGTTGAATGAACTGCGGTGCCGAGAGAGCGACGAGAACGATGTGGGCAAGCAGGTCTCTCGAGAATCGGCGCGGATTGTACTGTTCCCGGAAGCTCCGGGTCATGAGGTAGGCGCTGACAATGCCGAGCACGAAGGGGTAGAAGACGTAATGCGCCCATATCGTACCGGCTCCGCAGGTCACCCAAATGGCACGCGTTCCGCGTTCCTGTCTCAGGCATGTGCCTACGAAGCCCAGTATCGTCAGGGACAGCATCAGAAAGGCCAGCGCGTATGGCCGCGCATCGGCACTCGCATGGACGAGCGTCGGGTCGACCGCTGCCACGAAGAATGCAAGCACGCCCGCCCGATACCCGAACAATTTCCAGGCACCGACGGCCAGGGCTGCCCATGTTGCCAAACCGAATACGAGTGACGGTAGCCGCAGACTGATTTCGGATTCGCCCAGCAGCCGTATCGATATCCAGGCGAACGTATAGTAGAAGGGAGTCTGCCCGTGAAACGTGGTGGCTCGATTCCAGGCCGCGCGAAGTGAGCTCTCGACCGTCCAGAGAGTTCCAAACTCGTCCAGCCACAGGCTGGCTCCGATCCCATCGAGCCGGAGTACTATCCCCAGAATCGCCGACCCGACGAGAATGCTGATCCAGGACGCTGACAGTCCGGCAGCGCGCGATTCAGCTGTCTCAGTCCGGGCCAATTCGATCATGTCGGCTCCGCAAAGGCGTGTTTCGACTCTCTCTCAGGCCGCACCGCACACTGCCGGCGGGTCGGAAGTCTGCGAAAGCAGACGCCGATTCCGTGCCACACCCGCCACCGCACCGCTTCGCAGACAGGCGGTGCCTCGGCCCGCGATGAGACGGACCCGGTCGCCGGGGATCCGACACAGGATTGCTAGCTAAGGAGAGCCTTCGCCGAACCGACTGGCCAACAGCTCTTCGACGACCTCGTCCACCGCTTCCGTCCAGGAACGAAGGCGGACTCCGAGAAGGCGCTCCATGCGTCCGACGTCGAGTACCGAATAGGCTGGACGACTGACCGGCGTCGAACGACTGCCAGTCGACACCGGTGTGAGCTTCGCCACCTGCGTCTCGCCTTCGCGGTCCCTCAACCGACTTAGGATCCGTTCCGCGAGTTCATAACGC
Source organism: Gemmatimonadota bacterium (assembly GCA_037382625.1). Lineage (GTDB taxonomy): Bacteria > Gemmatimonadota > Gemmatimonadetes > Palauibacterales > Palauibacteraceae > Carthagonibacter. The sequence continues at coordinate 3,637 of JARRPS010000153.1, forward strand.
GACGTGGATCCCCGGTTGGCGCAGTGGTAAACGCCCCACGGGATCTCGGCACCCGCAGTATGCAGCTCGACCAACTGCAGCATGGCTGCGGCCAGATCGGCGGCTGATGTGGGACCACCGAACTCATCATTGACCACGAACAGGTCTTCCGTGGCACACGCCTTTTCAACGATCGTCTTCACGAAATTGCGGCGCCACCTGCTGAAGACCCATGAAGTGCGAATTATGAGGTGCTCGCGACAGCGGTTTCGCACTTCCTGCTCGCCGGCGAGCTTGCTCGCCCCGTATACGTTGATGGGTCGGGTCGGGTCCTCCTCACGGTACGGACGCTCCACTTGTCCGTCGAACACGTAGTCGGTAGACACGTGGATGAGAGGTATCTTCAGCGCCGCCGCGGCGTCGGCTACGTGCGCCGCTCCCTTGCAGTTTGCACGGAAAGCTCCATCCGGGTCCTGCTCGGCCTTCGCGACATCCGGATACGCGGCGACATTCAGGCAGATCTCGGGGCGATGCTCCCTGAAATACGCCATGACCGCTCGCCCATCGACGACATCGAGGACAGCACGGGGCGGGCTGAGTAGTTCATGCGGCGATGGCTCCGCGAGCGCCACCAGCTCCCTCCCGACCTGCCCTGTGCCACCGAGGATCAGGATCCGCACCGGCTGCTACCCCGCGAACTCGGGAAGCGAGTCTCCCGCGAGGAGCTCACTCAGCAACGGCGCAGCCTCGTCACGCTCGGACACCCGTGGGCCAGTCTATCCCCACGTCTGGATCGTTCCAGGCCAGGCAACGATCGAACTCTGGTCGGTAAGTCTCTGAACACTTGTATTCGAATACGGCCGTCTCCGTGAGTACGACGAAGCCGTGAGCGAATCCGGCCGGTATGTACAGCTGCCGCTGGGCTTCTCCCGACAACTCTATCCCGGCCCACTTGCCGAAGCTCGGGGATCCCCTCCGCACATCTACGACAGCGTCCCAGACAGCGCCGCAGGCCACTCGCACCAGCTTCGCCTGCCCCCGGGGGTTCTGAAAGTGCATGCCTCGAATGACGTTCCGACTGGACACCGAGAAGTTGTCCTGTACGAATGCCGCCGAGATCCCGGCATCTCGATAGCGCTGCGCTTCGTACGTCTCGACGAATGAACCGCGCGGGTCCGAGTGAATCTCCGGCTCGATGAGCTTCACTTCGGGAAGAGGTGCGAGCGACCGAACGATCACGGCAGGTCATTCTCCGCGAGCAGGCGCCTCAAGTACTTGCCATAGCTGCTTACGGGCATCTCGTGGGCGAGTCGGGAGAGTGCTTCCCGGGAAATGAAACCCATGCGGTATGCCACTTCCTCCACGCATGAGATCTTCAGACCCTGCCTCTTCTCGATCGTCTCGACGAACTTGGCCGCCGACACGAGCGAGTCGTGCGTTCCGGCGTCGAGCCATGCCTGCCCGCGGGTGAGACGCTCCACGCACAGGGATTCCCGATCGAGATACCAGCGATTCACATCCGTGATCTCGAGCTCCCCCCGGGCCGATGGTCGAAGGCTCGCGGCCACTTCCGCGACATTCGCCGGATAGAAATAGAGCCCCGTGACCGCAAGATTCGAGGCAGGTCGGTCGGGTTTTTCGACGATGCCGACAGGCTTTCCTGTGGAATCGATCTCGATCACTCCATAAGTCTCCGGGTTGGTGACACGATACGCGAATACTGTCGCCTCACCTCTCTGCGCAGCGGTCTTCAGCATGCCACTCAAGCCATGTCCGTAGAAGATGTTGTCGCCGAGAATCAGGGCGCACGCGTCTCCGGCGAGGTATTCCCTGCCCAGCAGGAGAGCATCCGCAATGCCCCTGGCTTCGGTCTGAACCTCGTAGCTGAATGACATCCCCCACTGCGAGCCATCGCCCAACAGTGCCTCGAACGCCGGAAAATCTCGCGGCGTGCTGATGATCAGCACATCCCGAAGACCTGCCAACATGAGCGTCGAGAGCGCATAGTAGATCAGCGGCTTGTCGTAGACGGGCAGGAGCTGCTTGCTGACAGCGCGGGTTGCGGGATAGAGCCGCGTTCCTTTCCCACCGGCGAGTATGATGCCCTTACGATTCATTTTCGCAGACCCAGCCTCTGTCCATCGTAGCGGCCTCGCAGCGGCTTCCACCAGGATTCATTGTCGAGGTACCAGCGAATCGTTCTCTCAATGCCCTGATCGAAATCGACTTTCGCGCGCCAGCCGAGCTCTCGTTCCAACTTCCCGCAGTCCACCGCGTACCTGCGATCATGTCCGGGACGGTCTTCGACGAACTCGATGCGCTCTCGATATGACTGGCCGCCTTGCAGGGGCCTGTAAGAGTCGAGTGCGCTACAGATGGAATGTGTGACATCGAGATTCGTTCGCTCCGATCGGCCACCGACCAGATACGTCTCGCCTGGGGCGCCTCGCTCGAGAATCCGGATCAGCGCACGGGCGTGGTCCTCCACGTGGAGCCAGTCGCGCACCTGCCCTCCATCTCCGTAGACCGGCAGGGATCGACCCTCCAGCGCCGAGATGATCATGTGCGGGACGAGCTTCTCGGGAAACTGGTAAGGTCCGTAGTTGTTGGAGCAATTCGCGACGATGACCGGAAGATCGTACGTGTGATGCCAGGCCCGGACCAGATGATCGGCGGCGGCCTTGCTGGCCGAATAGGGCGACCGCGGCGCATAAGGCGAATCCTCGTCGAAGGACCCGGGCGATTCGAGAGTGCCGAAAACCTCGTCCGTCGAAATGTGACAGAATCGGAAGTGCGCCGTGTCATCCGTCCTGCCTCGGAGATACTCCCTCACGGCTTCGAGCAACTGAAAGGTGCCTACGATATTCGTCTGGACGAATTCGCACGGATCATCGATCGAGCGGTCCACGTGCGTTTCGGCTGCGAGGTGCAGGATGGCTGCCGGCTTACGGGTCTGCAGAACGCTCCGAACCCGATCCCGATCCCGTATGTCCACCTTCTCGAATACATACCGATCCGAATTCTCTACGCTGGCTACGGACTCGAGGCTCGCCGAATAGGTCAGCGCGTCCAGATTGACGACCCGATAGCTCGTTCTGTCGATGAGGTGACGGACAACCGCCGAGCCAATGAAGCCTGCGCCCCCTGTAACGAGTACAGTGCTTTCGGATTCCAATCGTCCCTCGTTGCCGTGCGATCTGGGTCCTGAAGGAAGGAGAGCGAGTCGGCATTCTGCCGACACCAACGGCGCACTGTCGGTCGAACAAGAACCTATGTGGCGAGGTCCGAACGGACGAGTGTGGGTGCTGGTCAGGGAATGGAGCGCGAACCGGAGAGCCGGCTCGCGCTGAGACGAGTCATGTCCTGATTCGGTTGAAGAAGTGCTCAGCCAGTTCGCCGCGCTGATCGACGGAGATCAGTAATCTGCCCCTGCCGTCTACCACTCCTCTTCGTCTTCTTCGTCGGCGGGCGCCACGAGATCTTCGAGCTCGTCCTCGTCCAGCTCGTCATCGTCGAAGTCGTCTTCCCAGTCCTCGAGGTCCTCCGGGTCGTCCAGCTCGTCCCAGTCGTCGTCATCGTCGAAGTCCTCGAAGTCCTCTTCCTCCTCTTCGGCGAATCGGGCGACCCAGGGAAGGGTCTCTTCGATCAGCCCCGGACGGGCGACGGTCGCGTGCGCCATGACAGATCCTCCTGTGGGGTGCCTCCATCGATCGACGGCCGGCGCTGGCCTCGGCGATCCATTCGATCCGTGCGCCGCTCCCGCGACCGGGATCGGCTCGCAGCGAACCTGTGCTGCGCCATTTAGCGACACCCCGATTCCGTGTCAAGGTCTTTGCTGCATCCCTCTTCTCACTCGCCCCTCCCGGCCGCGGCTCTCGCTTCGATCGCCTTTCGATCGCGCTTCCGGTCGTGGGTGTTCAGCGACCGCTTCCGGACCCGGATCGCGTCCGGTGTGACCTCGAGGAGTTCGTCCTCGACGATGAACTCCAGGCCGAATTCCAGGGTCACCTCGCGGGCGGGCTCCAGGAGGATGTTCTCGTCGGATCCCGCCGCCCGGATGTTGGTCAGCTTCTTGCCCTTCGTGACGTTGACCTCGAGGTCGTTTTCCCGGGCGTGCTCCCCGACCACCATTCCGTCGTACACCTCGTCGCCGGGCTCCACGAACAGCTTGCCCCGCTCCTGCAGATTGAACAGCGAATAGCCGCTGGCGGTGCCGCCCACCATCGACACGAGCGCGCCGGTCTTCCGGCTTTCGATCTCGCCCGCCCATGACCCGTAGCGTGCGAACTGTCTGTGCAGGGTGCCCTCGCCCCTCGTCTCGGTGAGAAACTCCGAGCGGTATCCGGTCAGGGCCCGCGAAGGAACGAGGAAGTGGAGACGCGCGAGCCCGCCGTCCCCCTTCTCCATGTCCGTCATCTCCCCCTTCCGCTCGCCCAGTCCCTGCATGACGACACCCACCATCGACTCCGGCACGTCCGCCACGATCTCCTCGTACGGCTCCTCGATCTTCCCGTTCGCGCCCGGACGCGTGATCACGTGCGGCCGCGAGACCGAGAACTCGTATCCCTCTCGGCGCATCGTCTCCATCAGGATCGCCAGGTGCAGCTCGCCGCGACCCGAGACTCGCAGCCGATCGGGCTCCTCCGTCTCCTCCACCCGCAGCGCGACATTGCTCTGGGCCTCCCGGAACAGCCGCTCCCGGATCTGGCGCGACGTGACGTACTTGCCGCTCCGGCCCGAGAACGGAGAGGTGTTGGCGCGCATCTCCACCGACAGCGTCGGCGGCTCGACGGCGATTCCCTCCAGCCGCAGAGGCGACTCGGGGTCGCAGAGTGTAGCCCCGATCTCGGCGCCCTCGACGCCCGCCACGGCCACGATCTCGCCGGCCACCGCCTCCTGGATCTCGGTCCGCCCGAGCGATTCGAAGGCGAACAGCGTCGGAACCCGCACGGTTTGGCCCGGCTCTTCCTCGTCCAGCTCCCATACGGCGACGGCGTCACCGACCTTCAGGCGCCCGTGCTCGATGCGGCCGATCGCCATCCGGCCCAGGTACGGCGAGTAGTCGAGGGTCGAGACGAGCATGTGGAAGGGTCCGTCGTGCGCCCCGTGCGGCGGAGGCACTGTACTCACGACCGTGTCGAACAGCGGCGCCAACGTCCCGCCCCGTGCCGACGGATCGGTCGACGCCCACCCCTCGCGAGCGGATGCATATAGAAAGGGCGCGTCCAGCTGCTCGTCGGTCGCCTCGAGCTCGATCAGCAGGTCGAGCACTTCATCGTGAACCCTCTCGGGATCGGCGTCCGGCCGATCGACCTTGTTGATCACGATCACGGGGTGGAGACCGAGCTCGAGCGCCTTTCGGGTGACGAATCGGGTCTGGGGCATCGGCCCCTCGAACGCGTCCACCAGCAGCAGGCAGCCGTCCACCATGCGGAGAATCCGCTCCACCTCGCCGCCGAAATCCGCGTGCCCCGGCGTGTCCACGAGGTTGATCTTCACGTCGGTGTCGTCCTCCGCCTTCCAGTGGACGGCCGCATTTTTCGAGAAGATCGTGATTCCGCGCTCGCGCTCCAGCGGATTCGAGTCCATCACCCGCTCCCTCACCTGCTGGCCGGTGCGGAATACCCCCGCTTGCTGGAGGAGCTGGTCCACCAGGGTCGTCTTACCATGATCGACATGCGCGATGATTGCGATGTTGCGTATCGAGTCCACGCGGAGAATCCGCCTTTCAATCTTCGTATTCCGGAATGATCGGGGCCCTCCCCAGGCCGGCCTCGGCCCGTCGGTGGGGGTGCGGGCGATCCGTACACCCGCCTCGGCGCGGAAGTTCGCGGTGAACCGCCGATGCGCCGAATCGGCCTAGGAAACGGGCCGTTCTCCGACGTTGCTGGGCCCGGCCGATTGGCCGTAAGTTGGCCCTTATGACCTTCCCGTCCGGCACCCGATCTCGAGTTCGAACCGCGGGCCTCGCGTCGACCGCATTGGCGGCGCTCCTGGCCTCCTGCGGACGCCCGGCGGCGATGGGCGAGGCCGATTCGCTGATCGTGGTCGCCGACGCGGCGCTCTGGTCGGAGGTGGAGCAGGAGACCTACGACGCGATCGAGACGACCCTCTT
>JARRPS010000154.1:0-5405 GCA_037382625.1 Gemmatimonadota bacterium
CCCCGATGGTCGATGCCCGGCTTCCCGACGGGTCCCGTGTGAATGCGATCATCCCGCCGCTCGCGATCGACGGACCGCACATGTCGATTCGTAAGTTCAAGCGCGATGTTCTCTCCGCACCCGACCTGCTGCGCACCGAGACGATGACGCCGGCGATGCTCGAATTGATGCAGGGTATCGTGAAGGCACGTCTCAACGTTCTCATTTCGGGAGGAACCGGCGCGGGTAAGACGACGCTGCTCAACGTCCTCTCCGAGTCCATCCCGGTCACCGAGCGGATCGTCACGATCGAGGACTCCGCAGAGCTTCAGTTGCGCCAGCCTCACTGCGTCCGGCTCGAAACACGGACGGCCAACGTCGAGGGAGCAGGTGCGGTTTCACAGCGGCTTCTTCTGATCAACGCACTGCGAATGCGGCCGGACCGGATCATCATGGGTGAGGTTCGAGGATCCGAAGCGATCGATATGCTGCAGGCAATGAACACCGGTCACGATGGCTCTCTGACCACGCTGCACGCCAATACTCCCCGCGATGCACTGGCGCGCCTGGAGACGATGATCTCCATGGCGGGGCTCAACCTGCCAGAAAAGGGGATGCGCCAGCAGATCGCTAGCGCGATCAATGTCGTCGTTCAGGTCGGGCGTCTGACGGACGGCGGCCGCAAGATCATTTCGATCTCCGAAATCAGTGGAATGGAGGGCGACGTGATCACCATGCAGGATATCTTCGTCTACGAGCGCGAGGGAATCGACGCGCAGGGCCAGGTTCTGGGCCAGTTCCGGGCAACGGGGATTCGCCCGCGTTTCACGGAGCGCCTGAAAGCCTACGGCATCGAGTTGCCCATGTCGCTGTTCACGAATTTCGACGCCTGAGCCGGAGATAGAGACGATGCTCGACCTGCTGCCTCCGAACTGGTTGCCCGCCCTGGCCGTCTTCGTGACCGTCGGCCTCGGGGTCATCTCGGTCGCTTTCCTGATCGAGTCCGGCCGCGAGTTGAAGCGGCGGCGGGATTTCCGCCGACAGCTCGAGGGCGTCGCCAAGGGTCCGACAGCCGGTGGGGGCGGCCCGGGGAGCATTATTCGAGAGATCGGGGACGGCGAGCTGGCGTGGTTGGAACCCGTCCTGAAGTACATTCCACAATCGAGTGATGTTCGCCTGCTTCTCGAGCAGGCAGATGTAAACTGGAGCGTAGGCTCCTACCTGATGATCAGCCTCGGCCTGGGCCTCGCACTCGGCGCCGCGGCCTGGATCCTGGGCGGCAGCCCGATCTACTTCCTGATTTTCGGTGCGATCGGAAGCGTTATGCCGATGCTGCAGCTTCGGCGATTGAGGAAGAAACGACTGCGTGCGTTCGAGGAAGTCTTTCCGGAGGCGATCGATCTGCTCGGTCGTTCGATCCGGGCAGGGCACGCCTTTGCCACGGGGCTCAAGGTCGTCGCGGAGGAGGGACAGGATCCGGTGGCGAGCGAGTTTCGTCAGGTCTTCGAGGAACAGAAATTCGGACTTCCGCTCGACGAGTCCCTGCTCGGACTGGCTGACCGGATCGACCTCGTGGATGTGCGGATCTTCGTCACCGCGATTCTCGTGCAGCGCGACGTCGGAGGCAATCTCGCCGAGATCCTCGACAAGATTTCCTACACGATCCGGGAGCGATTCATGATCCAGCGCCAGATCCGGGTCTATTCCGCGCAGGGACGGATGACCGGGTATCTCCTGGCCGCGCTCCCGATTCTGGTCGGCATATTGATCTATGCCCTGAACTCCGAATACATGAGTATCCTGTTCGAAGAGCCGATCGGCAGGGCCATGATCGCCCTCGCGATATTCCTCCAGCTCATCGGATTCTTCTTCATTCGAAGAATCGTCGACATCGAGATCTGACCCATGATGATCATTCTCGTCGTAGTCCTGTCAGGCCTCGCGGTGATGTTCATGGTAGTGGCGGCGGCGGAATTCGTCCCCGCGCGTGACCGGAACATCACGCGAAAGCTCTCCGAGCTCGAGGAGATTGCGTCCAGCCGCACGCTTGCTCAGAAGCGCCGTCGCCAGACCAAGCGAGATCAGCTGGAGGTCTGGCTCGAAACGCTCGGGGAGAAAGTCGCCGAAGGACGCGACGACGTGGGAGCCATTCGGACGAAACTCCTGCAGGCCGGCTACCGGAGCCCGCGGGCGGTCTCGCTCTACTACTCGATCCGTGTGCTCTCCGTGGTCGCTGCGGCCATTCTGATCATCGTACTGGCTCCCGCCATGGGGCTCTCCGGAAATCGCCTCCTGATCTGGATCGGTGCCGCGGCTGCGGCAGGGTGGATGCTCCCGTCCGGAGTTCTCTCGAGAAAAGTCCGGCTCCGGCAGAAGGAACTGCAGAAGGCGCTGCCCGACACTCTGGACATGCTCGTCGTCTGCGTAGAAGCGGGGCTGGGCCTCAACCAGGCGATCGTGCGCGTATCGGATGAGGTGGAGCACATTTCCGCCGCGATGTCCGAGGAACTGCAGATCGTGAATCTGGAAATCCGGGCCGGAACGCCACGTGAGGACGCACTGCGCCACCTGGGGGAGCGCACGGGCCTCAAGGACATCCAGGGGCTGGTCGCCATGCTCATCCAGACGGATCGGTTCGGAACGTCGATCGCACAGGCGCTGCGCGTCCACTCTGACGATCTGCGGGTCAAGCGACGCCAGCGGGCCGAAGAACAGGCCGCGAAGACGACGATCAAGCTGGTGATACCGCTGGCGATCTTCGTATTCCCGGCCATGTTCGTGGTGATTCTCGGTCCCGCCGTGCTGAGCATCATGGAGTCTTTCTCGTCCCTGTGAGAATCCTGCGAGCGCGGAATTTGTCGCGCGACATCGAACTGGGAGGGCAGATACGCGAGGCACGGACGCATTGGACCCGGCTGCGCGGTATGCTCGGTCGCCCGGAGCCCGGGGCGGGAGAGGGTATCTTACTGAAGCCCTGTCAGGCCGTTCACATGTTCGGCATGCGCTACCCGCTCGACGTGGCGTTCCTGGCACAGGATGGAACCGTAGTCGCCATTTACGAGTGGCTGCGGCCGTCACAGGTGTCGAGGCGACATCCCGAGGCGGCAATGGCGCTCGAACTCAAGGCCGGAGCGTTGGGGCAAAGCGGTACGCGGATCGGGGATCGGATCGAATTGTTGTCGACGAGTAAAAGCTGACTGATATCCGGGGCCGGGTGGGCCCGGATTCGTCGAATTGAGAGCGGAGGAATTCGGAATCATGGATCACGATCTTACGCCTGACCTCAGCGGAACTGTCACGGCCGACGAACTCGCGGCGTCCCTGCCGCTCGATTTCGATGATGCGTTCGAGCAGGCCGCTCCCCCGGTTCCGATCACGCTCGAGGACACCGGGCTCTCCGACAGTCTCGTCGAAGACCTTCTTCTCAAGATGATGTATGACCGCGGTGCGATGGCCGGACAGAAACTGCGGGACGAACTCAAGCTGCCCTTCGCGATTCTCGATGAAGTTCTCGTCGATCTTCAGCAGCGGAGGTTCGTGGAAGTGCGCGGGACGACGGGCCAGAGCCGGGCCACGTATATCTTCGACCTGACGAGTGCCGGCCGCGAGCGATCCCGGGAGCTGCTCGCGACGAACGGATATGTCGGACCTGCCCCGGTCCCGCTCGAGCGGTACACGGAGTGGGTAGAGTCGCAGACGATTCAGGGGATCCATGTCACGGCCGGCGGGATACGGGACGGGTTCTCGCATCTCGTCTATCCCGAGCATTTTCTCGACCAGCTCGGTCCGGCGATCAACTCGGGGCTGTCCCTTTTCCTGTACGGTCACTCGGGCAACGGTAAGACCACGATCGCCGAGGCGATCGCGCAGATGCTCGGAGGAGCCGTCTATCTGCCCTATGCGCTGGAAGTGGCCGGTCAGCTCGTCGTTCTCTACGATCCGGTCTACCACCATCCCGCGGACGAGGACGAGGATGGAGCCGCAGATGACCCGTTCGGGGACCATCCGCTGTTTCACGAGGCGCAACCGCACGACGCTCGCTACGCTCGGATCCGAAGACCAGTCGTGTTCGTAGGCGGCGAATTGCAGCTGGAACAGCTCGACCTGCAGTACGACCCGGACTCACGGATCTACCAGGCGCCCTCGCACGTCAAGGCGAACGGCGGCGTGTTCATCATCGACGACTTCGGGCGTCAGCACGTCCGCCCCCGGGACCTTCTGAATCGTTGGATGGTCCCTCTCGAGAAGCGGGTGGACTACCTCGCATTCAAGAACGGGTACAAATTCCCGATCCCGTTCGATTGCATGCTGATCTTCGCGACGAACCTGAATCCCCTCGAACTGGTGGACGAGGCGTTTCTGCGTCGAATCCGGTACAAGATCCTCGTGGAGAGCCCGAATCGAGATCAATACGACGAGATCTTCCGGCGGTGCTGCGAGTCGAGGGACATCGTCTTCGACAGGTCGAAGGTCGACCAGATCTACGACGGCTTCTACCAGCGGCTGCAGATGGCACCTCGCGGTTGCCACCCACGCGACATCGTGGACACGATCTGCAACTGTGCGAAGTATGAGGGCATTCCCGCCGCCCTCACTGACGAACTCGTAAGTCAGGCATGCCGGACCTACTTCCTGGACATGCCGGGCGTCGGCTCGATCGCATCGGGGGCCGGGGCCTGGAGCGCAGAAGAGGATCCGGACAGCCCCTGAGCCGACCGGAGCCGACAGCGGCATGAGATCGGCGGGTCGGCTGCCCTACGTTCTGGTCCCGACGACCGGAACCGTCATCACGGCGGCAGCGTTGAGCTGGTCGTTGTTCGGCGTCCGCCTCTTTCGCAACGACGGCGATGTCGGTCGACACGTACGCCTGGGACGTTACATCCTCGAGACGGGAACGATCCCCAGGGTCGATCATTTCTCGCACACCATGTCAGGACAGCCATTCGTGCCCTACGAATGGTTGTCGGAAGTGATTTTCGCGGCTGCCGATGCCCTGGGAGGGCTCCCCGCGGTGGCCGTGCTCACGAGTCTGCTCTTCGCGGCTGCGACTCTCGTGGTTTTCCGTCTGTGTGTGCTGCTGGGCGGCGGTCCGCTTCTGTCGGCTGCCGTCTCAGTCCTGTCCATGGCGTTGCAGGGCGTACACCTCCTTCCCCGCCCTCACCTGTTCACCACGCTGTTCGCGGCCGGCACACTACTCCTGCTGGAGATCCATCGCCGTCGGGCCGATCACCGGCTGCTGTTCGGGTTGGTGCCAGTGATGCTGCTGTGGACGAACCTCCACGGCGGATTCCTCGTCGGATTCGTCGTGCTCGGCGTCTACCTGACCGACGCGTGGCTCCCTGGCTCGTCTGCACGTGCCTCGCGGGTGCCATTGGCGCTGGCGCTGATCGCCTGCCTCCTGGCTACGCTCGTGAACCCCGTGGGCA
>JARRPS010000155.1:0-5401 GCA_037382625.1 Gemmatimonadota bacterium
GGGGCCCCGGCCGTCGATGAGACGGTGAGCGCGGCGCAGGAGATGGAAGAGATCCGCTTGGCCGACGCTTCGCAGCACGTCCCGGCGAGCTACGAGGAGCCGCATCGTCCCCGCTATCACTTCACTCCTCCGGCGATGTGGATGAACGACCCGAACGGGCTCGTGCATTACGACGGAGAGTACCACCTGTTCTACCAGTACCACCCGTATGATATCGTGTGGGGACCGATGCACTGGGGCCACGCCGTGAGCCGCGATCTCGTCCGCTGGGAGCACCTGCCGATCGCGCTCGAGCCCGACTCGTTGGGATACATCTTCTCGGGAAGCGCGGTCGTAGACTGGGCCAACACCAGCGGCTTCGGACGCGACGGCGAGCCGCCGCTCGTCGCGATCTTCACCTACCACGACCCGGTGCGCGGCGCCGCCGGGGCGAGCGATCACGAATCGCAGGGCATCGCCTACAGCACCGACCGCGGCCGCACTTGGACGAAGTTTGCCGGGAATCCCGTGCTGCCGAATCCAGGCGGGAAGAAGGACTTCCGGGATCCGAACGTGTTCTGGCACCCGCCGACGGGCCGCTGGGTGATGGTCGTCTCGGTGACCGACCACGTCGAGCTGTACGGCTCACCGGACCTCAAGACGTGGACGTATCTGAGCGATTTCGGTGCGGAGTGGGGCGCACACGGCGGGACCTGGGAATGCCCCGACCTGTTCCCGATCCGCGTGGAGGGAACCGACCGGACGGCGTGGGCCCTGATCCTGAATCTCAACCCCGGCGGCCCGCAGGGCGGATCCGGGACACAGTACTTCGTGGGCCGGTTCGACGGGACGACGTTCACGCTCGACCCGGATTTCGCCGCGACGCTCGCCGATCAGCCGGCCGTGTGGCTCGACTGGGGACGGGACGACTACGCAGGCGTCACCTGGTCCGACGTGCCGGCGGCGGACGGGAGGCGGATCTTCATCGGCTGGATGAGCAACTGGGACTACGCGCAGCAGGTCCCGACGACGCCTTGGCGCAGTGCGATGACGGTCCCGCGCGAGCTTCGCCTCGAGAGCACGCCCGTGGGATACCGCCTGTTCTCCGAGCCCGTGCGCGAGCTCGAGACGCTCGAAGGCGAATCGGTGGCGATTCCGCCGGGCCCGATCGACGGCAGGATCGACCTCACGGAGCTTATCGCTTTCCCAGTGTCGCCCTCCGAGGTGTCCCTCGACATTGCAGCCGGGCCCGGATTCACCGGAACTCTCTACCTGGAGCTGTCGAACGGGCTGGACGAGCGCTACCGGATCGGATTCGACGGTACGACGGGCGAATACTTCAGCGATCGGACGGAAGCGGGGGACACGTCGTTCTCGGACTCGTTCGCGGACCGCGTCCACCGGGCGCGGCGGCTCGCCGGCGCCGACCTTGTTCGGATGCGATTGATGTTCGATGTGGCGTCGGTCGAGCTGTTCGCCGACGACGGCGGCACGGTGCTGACGGACATCTTCTTTCCCTCGGAGCCGTTCGATCGGCTGGCCCTGGGGGCGGAGGGAGGCAGCGTGACGCTGCGGCGGGGCGAGGTGAGGGAGCTGCAGGGCATCTGGTGACTGCCGTACCCAGACGTATGTGTGCCGTCGTCCCGGTCGCGGCCGCGCGGGCGGGAAAGTAGAATCAGGAGGTCCCCTTCTCACGGCTCGCAGAGCCAGGCGGGCCGTTTCCCGGAGGCGGGGGGAGGCAGCGATGGAGCGCAGGCTCACCGCGATCTTCGCCCTCGACATGGTGGGCTACTCGCGGCTGATGGAAACGGACGAGCTGGACACGCTCCGGCGCCTCGAATCGGTGCGTGCCGAGCTGATCGACCCTGCCATCGACCGGCACCGCGGCCGAGTGGTCAAGTCCACGGGCGACGGCCTGCTGGCCGAGTTCGCCAGCGCCGTGGACGCCGTGGAGTGCGCCGCGGAAATCCAGGGCCGCATGGCGCGGCGCGAACTCGACATTCCACTCGAGCGCCGGGTCCGCTTTCGGATCGGGATCAACGTCGGGGACGTCGTCGCCCGGGACGGCGACATCTTCGGAGATGGCGTGAACGTGGCAGCCCGGATCGAGTCGCTGGCCGACCCGGATGGCGTCCTGATCTCCCGCAGCGTCTACGACCAGGTCCAGAACAAGGTCGGACTCGCGTTCGTGGAGGCCGGCAGCCGCTCGATCAAGAACCTCGAGCGACCCGTACATCTGTACAGGGTCCTCCAGGCACCGGGTGAGCAGAGGCCCGTCCCCCGTCGGCCGCGGGGGATCCCGCATCTGGCGGTATCCCTGGTGCTGGCCATCGCGGCCTTGGTCGCAGCCTGGCAGATGGGACCCGGATTCTCGCGCGCGAATGTCGAACCCTCCATCGCGGTCCTGCCGTTCACCGACCTGTCTCCCGAGGGGGACCAGGAGTACTTCGCCGAGGGCATCTCGGAGGAGCTGCTGAACCTGCTCGGGCAGATCCCCGATCTGCGTGTATCCGCGCGGACCTCGTCGTTTGCCTTCAAGGACGAAAACCTCGGAATCCCGGAGATCGGCGAGCGCCTGCACGTGAACCACGTACTGGAAGGCTCGGTCCGCAAGGACGGAAAGGAGGTCCGTGTCACGGCGCAGCTGATCCGTGCCGCGGACGGTTTCCACGTGTGGTCGCACACATGGGACCGCAGGCTGGACGACATCTTCGAGATCCAGGACGAGATCGCGGCGGACGTGGTCGAGCACATGAGAGTGAGCCTGGGCGTGTCGCCCTCGATTGAGCTCACCGACCCGGAAGCGTACGCGCTCTACCTGCAGGCCAGGCAGGTGAGCCGTCAGCGCACCCCGGAAGCGTTCGACCGGGCTGTCAGGCTGTACCGGGAGGCGCTGGCCATCGACCCCGAATACGCTACGGCGTGGGCCGGCCTGGCCGGCACCTACGCCTTCCAGACCGGCGCCCACCTGCTGCCGTTCGACGAGGGATACGGGCTGGCGCGCGACGCCGCCGAACGCGCTCTATCCATCAACGACGACAACGCTGAGGCCCATGCGTACCTCGGCTACGTGGCGCTCCATGAGCGGGGGGACCTCCAGAGTGCGGCGAGGCACTACGAGCACGCGGTGGAGCTGGAGCCGACGAATCCGGACATCCTGTGGCTCGCCGCGAGACTCGCGAGGAACCTTGGCAGGCGGGACGAGCCCGTGAAAATCATGGAGTACGTGGTGGCCCGCGACCCCGTGAATCCGGCCAATCACGCCGGGCTGGGTTCGATCTACTGGCGTGCGGGAAGACTCGACGAGGCGATTTCAGCCTTTCAGGACGCGCTGGACTTGAGCCCGGGGCATGCCGGTTCGCAGTTCGCCATCGGCGTGGTGCAGTTGATGAAGGGAGATCTCGAGGCCTCCCTGGAAGCGATTCGACGGGAGCCCGCGGAGTGGTATCGCCTGACCGGCCTCGTGATGGCGTACCACGCACTGGGTCGCCGCGCGGACTCCGACGAAGCGCTGGCCGAGCTCATCGAGAAGTACGAGGAGGGCTGGGCCTACCAGATCGCCTACGCGCTCGCCTACAGGGGAGACGTCGATCGCGCGTTCGAATGGCTGGACCGGGCGGTCGCGGTCAACGACCCGGGCCTGGCGGAGATTCCCACGCAGAACCTGTTCGAGAGCCTGTACGACGATCCGCGGTGGCTGCGCTTCCTCCAGAGCATCGGCCGGTCACCGGAGCAGCTGGCCGCGATCGAGTTCGAGGTGCGGCTGCCGGAGTAGTCGGAGGCACGAGCGGCAGTAAAATCGACAAGCTCGACAAGCGCACGCCTACCCCTTCGGACGCAGCAGCTCCTTGTAGGGAGGGTAGTCGGCCATGCCCTCGAAGTCGAAGCGATACTGCCGACTGAGGTCCGAGCCCGGGGAAAAGCTGAACCGCACATCGAACGCTCGCTTGAGGTACGACACGGCTCGGACCCTGTCACCGAGCATGGCGGCTATCCGGGCACGGTATATCCATGTCTTGGCTCGCGAGTTGTAATCCTCGCGCCCGATTCGCTCCAGCTCGGCTGAGACCTCAGCGGCCGACTCTCCATCTCCTTGGCGGGCCGCCAGAAGTCCCAGGTACCCGAGGGCGTCCAAGTGCAATGGCGTCGTCTCATCCAGAGTCTTGAGGATCGCCGCCGCCTCCTCCCAACGCTCCGCCGCATAGAGTGCTGCGCCGAAGGCCGTCCTGTATCTCGGATCGTTCGTCACTCGCTCCGGCCGCTCCTCGAACCAGCGGACGGCCCGCGCGACGGCTGGCTTCGAACCCTCGCGGTAGCCGTGATACCGTAGTTCCAGCGCAGCGGCCAGCATGTATAGGCCGGCCTGGTATGTGGTATCCGCGAGGCCCTCCATGAGGTCCTGTGCCGCCAGCACATCCTCAGACCGACCAAGCGCGGCGACAGCTCGGCTTTCCAGATACGTGATTGCCAGTTCGCTACTCCAGTTAAGCTCCCGCAGCGATCGAACCGTTTCCAGCTCCTTCTGGTGCTCACCGAGCATGTGGTATGAGCGAGTCAAGTGCTCGAGGTGCCAGTCGCGGGCGGCAGGATCGTCACCAAGTTTGTTTTCTGCTTCCAGCATCGCCTCGAGAGCCTCGCGCGGCCGGTTGGTCGCGTAGCAGTAGATTGCCAACAAGCGACGAAGACTCCAGATGTCAGGCTCGAGGGCAACGAGCCTTCGCTGCGCGCGGTAGGCTGCCTCGAGGTCCCCCTCGAACCAGGCACGCGTTCCGTCGTAATGGTAGCGCAGGGCCTCGGAGGCTGTACGGAACGGCTCGGCCACGAGCCGGTTGACCGAATCAGCCGCCTGGTACTCGCCAAGGTTCCAAAGAACCCCACCCGCTTCACACAACGGCAGGGCGAAGGTCGTGTCCAAGGACCGGGCGGCGTACAGGCGCTCGAGGGCCTCCGAGGGCAGGAGGTCAAGATTCAGTTCTGTCCCTTCCATTACGAGCCGGTAGGCCTCGATCTTTGGGAAAACCTTCATAGCCCATAGCGGGTGTGCATCCTCGAACGCGAGCAGGAGTCCGCCCGCGAGCCGGCTTCCGAGCTCATCGAGACCCGATCCGCGCACGTCCTCCGATCGTACGGCGAGGTCGAAGGAGCCCTTCTGTGTTTCCCTGTCGCCATCCACGATCCGCACGGCGATGGCGAGACTGTCACCGGCTGTCGAGTAATCGCCCGTGATCACGAGGGCTGCTCCCGTGGCCTCGACGAGAGCCCTGACGAGATTGCCGGGGTTCGCGGTGCGAGCCGCACCGACTGCCCGGGACAGCGGCACGACCTCGCCGACCTGCTCACGCTGCAGCCGGGCCGTGATCCGTTCCGCGGCCAGCTCGCCCAGGTCGTCCCACGCCGGATCGCCGGTGCGGTTCTCGAACGG
>JARRPS010000156.1:0-5896 GCA_037382625.1 Gemmatimonadota bacterium
TCCACCTTCTGGGAGGAGTTCGCCGGGAAGGGCGCGCCGATCGCGGACCGCGACAGCGTTCTCTTCTTCCGCGATCACCTCGCTTTCCTCGACCAGGTGATCAGCGAAGAGAAGATCAAGCTCGGGCTCCTGGACGCGGCGCACGGTCTGCACGATCGACAGCGGGAATTCGCGGCTGCGCAGGGGGTTCGCCTGCACGGTGAGCTCCCGGACAGGGTGGGCAGCGAGGCGATCTGCCACGTGAAGATGCTGGATGAGTACGCGCTGCCGGGCCAGGTGATCGTCGGCAGCGACTCTCACACGCCCCATTCGGGTGCGATCGGTTGCGTCGCTTTCGGCGTGGGAACGACCGCGATCGTCAACAGCTGGACGACCCGGGACGTGCGCCTCCGCGTGCCGGCATCGGTTCGGGTCGAAGTCACGGGTCGACTCGGCCCGGGCGTGACCGCAAAGGACCTCATGCTGGAGATCCTCCGCCACCCCTACGTCCGGGACGGGGAAGCGATCGGGAAGATTCTGGAATACGGAGGCGAAGCGGTCCGTGAGCTCAGCGTGGATGAACGCGCCACGATGACGAACATGGCGGCCGAGGTCGGCGGCTTCACGGGCATCGTAGCACCGGACGGAAAGACGGTCGACTTCCTCGTCGAGCGGCGCGGAATGGACCGTGCCGACGCAGAACGGCTCGTGCGGGACCTGGAGAGCGATCCGGGTGCCGAGTACGAGTGGACGATGACGATCGACGCTTCATCGCTCGGCCCGATGGTCGCCACCCCCGGCGACCCCGGGAACGGCGTCAGCGTCCGAGAGGTCGGAGAGGTCCCGGTGGACATCGTCTACGCCGGCTCCTGCACCGGCGCGAAGCGGGATGACGTCGAGATGGCGGTTCGCGTGGTGGACGCCGCACTCGCCGAAGGACGTCGCGTGGCCGAGGGCGTAGAGGCCTATCTGCAGTATGGTTCGCTGGATGTCGAGGCGTACGCGCACGAGCGTGGCTGGCACGACCGATTCGTGGAAGCGGGCATTCGGGTTCTCGCTCCCGGGTGTGGAGCCTGCATCAACGCGGGGCCGGGCGTCAGCGGATCACCCGACCAGGTGACGGTGAGTTCGATCAACCGCAATTTCCCGGGTCGGAGCGGACCGGGTAAGGTCTACCTCGCGAGCCCGTTCACGGTTCTGGCGTCAGCGTTCGAGGGGAAGCTCGTCGGTTTCGAGCCGAGCAGATCGAACTGACGGCGGGATACGAGCCCGCTATCGTGAGCCGCCCGCGCTGAGGACTCCCTCAGCGGGCCTGTGAGATCGCGCGCATCCCCCGTGCCGTGATCCAGCGCCGCACGACGGGCTTCCATGCCCAGCCGAAGGCCGAGGCGACCGCACCCGGCTCGAACTCCGCAATGAGGCGATCGGCCTCGGCCGCCACCGCCGCCTCCACCCGCCTTCGGCCGTCGGCCGGAACCTGGTCCCAGGCGGGGGCGATCTCGCCGACCTCGTAGGCGGAAGACTCGGCCGGCCGGTAGCGCAGGATGTCCGAGAGGCTCGTCTCCAGCATCCGTCGTGCGTCCCTCCTGCCGGCCGCGAAGTCGTGCGCCCGCCAGTCCCGATGCAGAAATCCCCCGAATCCGCCGAGATAGTCGCCGGCCAGTTCCCGGTCCGATTCGGGAGCGACCAGGTACAGGCGCATGATGTCCTTGTCCCTCAGCCCGCTCGCCGCCTCGAGAACGAAGATCAGCTTCGCGAGACGAGAGCGCCCCGCACGCGCGTCGGCGGAAGCGAGCACCTCGGAGTACCTCGGGTCGGCTTCGATCCGAGCCATGTTGCGATCCAGAAAGTCGCCGGCCGGATCGGCCCCCTGCGCGAGCCGTCCGGTGGGATCCGCCGCCACTTTCATCTCGGCCACCCGTTCGGCGAGCTCGCCGATGTAGCGACCGAGCATAAGTTCGTCGGGATCGGTGATCCGATCGTCCATCTCCGGCAGGCGCTTCAGTAGCGCCTCCAGGATCTCCAGTCGGGCGTTGAGCTCGTTCGCCCGAATCCAGTCCTGGGCGGCGCCCTGTCCGAGCACGGCGCGAGCGAGGTGCTGGGCGAGCGATGAGACCGAGTCGGGAGCGCCCGTCGGAGCCCCGATATCCGTTCCCGTGCTCCTGAGGGAGGGCTCGACGACGATGTAACGCCAGTCCTGCGACCGGTAGTCCGGATCCCGTTCTACCAGGTCCTTGGCGAGTCCGAGAGGCGCCGCGTCGAACAGCCCCCCGTCCACGTACCACATCCGCAGCGGGTCTTCGCCGGCAGCCAGCCGGGCGCCGGGGTACTCGTCGCGGGTCCTCTCGAGCTCCCTCGGGGGGAACGCGAAGGGGAAAGCAGCGGAGGCGACGGCAGAGGCGCGAAGTCGCTCCCAGTCCTCGTGTTTCGCGCCGATGCCGGCCGGCAGCTCGAAGTCGATCGAGTCGGAATAGGTCCGCGTGCCGAACGCACGGTCCGGTACGTTCAGGAACCCGTAGCGGAAGTCGTAACGCACACCATGCAGGCTGGACAGCGTGATCCCCACCCGAAGAGGTGTCCCGAGCGAAGCGGAGGCCGAGTCGTCCGAGGCCGGATCGGCCGTGATCAACGCGCGCGAGAGATCATCCAGCACCGTCGCGTCCAGCGCGCCGAGTCGGTTCTTCCTGCCGGGGTTGAGCAGCTGCCTCGCGTCGGCCGCTTCCACCCAGGCCTTCTCGATCCAGGGAACGACCGTCGGGTTCACCGCGAGAGCCCGGGCGGCGAGCCCGGCGTTGAGGGCCCCGGCCGATCCGCCCGTGATGACGTGAATCGTCACGGGCCCGCCCGATTCGTTTCGGGCCAGAGCCTCGAGAATCTCGGTAACGGCACCTCCGATGTAGGAGCCGAGAGAGACACCGCCGCCGAGTACGAGTGCGATCCTGGTCATAACGCTTCGCCGTGTAGGTGAATTCGGAACGGGAAAGTGAACAGCACTACCGGAAGCGGCAAGCGGGAGCCACGCGACTCAGGGCGTCTCACCTTCCACCGGGACAGACATTTCGAGAAGGCTGGCCGCGTCCAGGCTCGTTCCCCCGACCCAGAGTGACCAGTGAAGGTGAGGTCCGGTCACACGTCCCGTCGCCCCGACTTCTCCCACCAGCTGCCCCTCCTCGACCATTGCTCCCTCTTCCACGAGAATCTTCGACAGGTGGAAGTACCCCGTGTACACACCCCGGCCGTGATCGAGGTAGACTCCGTTTCCCGAGAAGTAGAGATCGCGGGCGATCATGACCCTGCCCCGGGCGGCGGCCCGAACGGGTGCACCGGTCGCCCCCTTCAGGTCCAGACCGGTATGACGGCTTCGCAATTCGCCGTTGAACACACGTTCCACGCCGTAGGGACTGGTCACGTTCAGGGGGCGCGGGGCCCGGAACGACGTGTCGATCAGCCACTCTGCGCTCGCCGTGTCGAGGACGGATCGGACCAGTGCCCGTTCGGCCTCGATCCGCGCCATCGACTCGGCGGATGGAGACGAGTACCGGGGGGCCACCGTGAGCTGCGCCTTCTCGAAGATCCGTGATCCGACCGAGATCGGGACCACCTGCTCGTATGTCGAACCATCCTCGAACGCGAATTGCAGCCGGAGCTCCTGCCGTCCCTCGGTGTCGATCGGTACGGCCGCGAGCCCGAACCACTGCCCGTCGAGCCTGCCGAACCGGACGGGAAGGTCCGCGAACTGACCCGCGATCGAAATCGGCTTCCGACCGGATGGCCGCTCCAGAACGCGAATGCCGATCGCCGATCCTTCCTCGGCCGCCGGGGCCCAGGTGACGCCGAACGGGAGGATGGATCGGGGACGGTCCGACTCTGCGGCCCGTGCCGCCGCGGCCAGTGCACGCAGATCTTCGGCGTCTTTGAGAGCGGCGTCGGAGTCGGGACTCGAAGATTCGAAGTCGGACTCGACCGTCATCGGCTCCGGCGTGACGCGCGGACTCGCCAGGTCCGAATCGCCGGCGGTAGCCGACGCACAACCGACGAGGAGCGCCGGAAGGAGGATGTGCAGTACCGCCCGGCGTAGCGCCGAGGCCGGATGGGAGACGAGCTCCGCCAGAATGGTCGTCATCAGCCTCACCCCGCGGAGGATGCTCCCTCGACGGTCTGTCGGCAAGCACCGAAGCGCCATTCGAGACGACCGGAGATCGCGACGTGGTCCCGGCATCCACAGGGAAAGTACGGATCATTTCTCCGACGGTCGTTTCTTGCAGGGCCACAAGCGCTCGGGTAGCTTTCGCCGGTCTGATCGGGGCTCTCCACGGGGAGCGGCCCGGGCACGAGAACCCCTCCAGAGGACGCACCGGATGCACCTCTTCGACAAGTGCGCCGCATTCACCACCGCACGCGAAGCGCGCGCGGCGGGGATGTACCCCTATTTCCAGAAGATCACGGAGTCGCAGGACACCGAGGTGGTGATCGACGGTCATCGGAAGGTGATGATCGGTTCGAACAACTACATGGGACTCACTCACCACCCTGAGATCCTCGAAGCCGCGCGGGTCGCACTCGAGACCTATGGAAGCGGCAACACCGGAAGCCGATTCCTGAACGGAAACCTCGATATCCACGACATTCTCGAGGAGGAGCTCGCGGAGTTCACCGGTAAGGAAGCCGCGCTGGTATTCAGCACGGGCTACCAGACGAATCTGGGCGTCGTGAGCGCACTCGTGGGCCGGAACGACACGGCGTACCTGGACAAGCTCGATCACGCCTGTATTCAGGATGGCGCGAGGCTGAGCTTCGGAGAGACCGAGAGATTTCGTCACGAGGACTACGCGCACCTGGAGGTTCTGCTTCGGAACACCGATGAAGCCCGAGGAAAACTGGTCGCGGTAGACGGCGTGTACAGCATGGAAGGCGACATCGCCAACCTGCCGGAGCTCGTTCCGCTCGTGAAGAAGTATGATGCCGCGCTCATGGTGGACGATGCGCACTCGCTCGGGGTCCTCGGCCCGAACGGCGAAGGAACGGCTGCCCACTTCGGGCTCACCGACGAGGTGGACCTGATCACGGGGACCTTCTCGAAGTCCCTCGCTTCGATAGGCGGTTTCGTGGCCGGGGATGACATCGTGATCGATTATCTCCGAAACCACGCGCGCACGGAGATCTTCAGCGCCAGCATGCCACCCTCGGCTGTGGCCACGGTGCGGGCGGCGCTGAGGATCATCCGATCCGAGCCGGATCGGAGGGAACGACTCTGGAAGAACACGAACCGGATGATGGAGGAGCTTACGGCACTCGGCTTCGATATCGGTCCCACGCAGACACCGATCATCCCGCTACTGATCGGACCGATGGATTTGACCTTCCGGGTCTGGCGCGAGATCCTCGACGCGGGCGTAGAAAGTGTGCACGAAGTACGGCGTCCTGTGAGCGCTGGGTGGGGCCGGATCGAGGTTCTTCCGGCGGATGACCGCCGCCGTTTCCGCGACTTTCTGCACCTGCCGTATGCGATCTACGAGGGCGATCCCAACTGGGTCGCGCCGCTTCTTCGGGATGTGAAGACCGCTTTCAACAAGAACAAGCATCCCTTTCACAGGCATTCCGAAGTGCAGCCGTTCGTGGCCTACCGCGAAGGTCGCCCGGTCGGTCGCATCGCCGCCATCAACAACCGGAATCACGTCGCTTTCCACGAGGAGCCGGTAGGCTTCTTCGGCTACTTCGAGTCGGAGAACGACCCCGAGGTCGCCGGGGCGCTGTTCGACAGAGTCGCGGCGTGGCTCGGAGAACGGGATCTCGAGACGGTGCGAGGCCCTGCCTCTTTTTCGCTCAACGAGATCGCAGGGTTGCTGGTCCTGGGTTTCGATCGTCCCCCGACGATCATGATGCCGTACAACCCGGAGTACTACGTCGCTCTCGTCGA
>JARRPS010000157.1:0-5327 GCA_037382625.1 Gemmatimonadota bacterium
AGCGACTGGAACGCCTCGGCCAGTTCGAGCATTCCGGAGATCCCCGACGCGTTGTCGAGCGCCCCGTTGTAGATCGTGTCGCCTTCGAGACCCGGATCGATCCCGAGATGATCCCAGTGACCCATGTAGATGACGTGCTCTTCCGGGCGCGCCCGTCCCCGGATGCGCCCGACGACGTTGTGCGACACGGAACGCTTCACCTCGTTGCGAAGAGAGAGGGAGAGGCCCTGCTCGAGAACTGCCGGCCGGAAATCATCACGGCCGGCGGCCGCCGCGAGAGAGTCGAAATCCAGTCCTTCCCGAGCCAGGATTGCCCTCGCGACCCCCTCCGAGAACCAGCCCTGCACGATCGGACGCGAGGCACCCTCGTCGGAGGCGAGCATGAACTGCGGGCCTGACCAGCCCGACTTCACGACGGCCCACGGATAGCCGGCAGGTCCTTCCTGGTGAACGATCATCACGCCCGCCGCTCCCTGGCGAACGGCTTCATCGTACTTGTAGGTCCACCGGCCGAAGTACGTCATCGCCCGACCGTTGAACCGCTCGTCGCCGGTGCTGTATCCGGGGTCGTTCACGAGCACGATGACCGTTCGCCCGTCGAGGTCGAGCCCTTCGAAATCGTTCCAGCCGATCTCGGGTGCGACGATCCCGTATCCGGCGAAGACCAGCGGCGAGGAATCGAGCTCGACTTCGGCGGCGACCCCGCCGGACCCCGCGACGAAATCCACGCCGGGTTCGAGACTTCGGGCGGTGCCCCGCCCTGCGACCTCCGCCCCGGCGCCGATCTCGGAATCCAGCGAAACGAGAGAGACTTCCTGCAGCCAGCTTCCGTCCGGCCCCCCCGGTTCGAGACCGATCTCCTCGAATCGGCGGGCCAGGTAGGAGAGAGTCCGCTCCTCTCCGATCGTCGCGGGCGCGCGCCCCCCCATCGAGTCGGCCGCCAGATCCCGGATTCCCTGCGACAGTCCCTCGAGCTCGATCCGCTTCGCGGCGCTCTCCGCTCCCGATCCGGAAGGACTGCAACCGAAGATCAGAGCGGGGATTCCGAGAGCGATCCACCTCGCCGCCGGCATCACGCGGACTCTCCCCGCGTCAGAAGGTCCGCATATTCGGGGTGGCGCTTCAGATACGAGCGAATGAAGGGGCAGATCGGAACCACCCGCAGTCCCTCTTCCCGGGCCCATTCCAGCGCCGTCTTCGCGAGCCGGCTGCCGATTCCTCGGCCCTCCATCTCACGCGGCACACCGGTGTGCGGCAGCACGAGCCGCTCCCCGACCCGCTGGTAGTCGAGAACCGCCGTCCGGCCGTCCTCGTGCAGCGCGAATCGCGATTGCTCGGGCTCGTGGACGACCGTCAGGGTGTCGTCGATCTCCTTCACGCTTCCTCCCTCCTGTTCTCAGGCGACTCTCCGTGCCAACGGGGACATCGAGTCGAGCCGGAAAGATATTGCTGGACTGCGGCACGCGCAGGTTGATCCGACTGCGCCCCGCTGCGCGCAGATCCAGACCTGCCTTGACGTCGGGATCCGAGGACCGTACAACAGGTTCATGCTCAGGATCGACGAAGGTCTCGCCCTGCACGTGTGCGCCTCCAGCTGGTGGTGGCGGTGGACGTATTTGCGCGCGGAGGGGGATTCCCGCTGATCCTGGTGTAACCGACAACGGATCGAGAACCCCACCTCCGGGCGCGGAGGTGGGGTTTCTTGCATCCCCCTTCCGGCGTCCGGTGGTGACAACCACGGATTCGGATGACGCGGCACTTCGACATCGCGGCCGATCTGGACACGCCCGTATCGGCCTATCAGAAGCTCGCTCCCTTCGAGCCGAGATTTCTTCTCGAGAGCGTAGAGGGAGCCGAGCGACTCGCCCGCTATTCCTTCATCGGCCTGGGCAGCGCGCTCGATCTTCGGATCCGCGATGGACGAGCCGTTCTGAGCGGAAGCTCTCGGGCGGCGCCGACCGATAGAGAAGGTCTTCTTGGCCTCCTGCGGGAGGCCGTCGCCGCCGCGCCGCATCTCTCGGCCGATGCCGATACGGACGGCACCCTGGCGGGCCGCGCCCGGGGCGGTTCCGCGCCTCCCGTCCCGTTCGACGGCGGAATGGTGGGCGTGACCGGATTCGAGCTGATGCGGCGGCTGGAGAATCTCACGATGCGGCCGCCTCCCGCGGACGCGACGGAGGCCGCCTACTTGGCCCCGCGCTCCGTGATCGTGTTCGACCATCTGACCCGTCGGGCTGCGCTCCTCCACGAGGGCCCGGAGGCGGAACGGCGTGCGCTGCGCCGGGAGATCGTCCGGGCGCTGGCGGGCCCTGTGCCGGGCCGACGTTCGGGGGGCATGGTATCTCCACCCTCCGCCGAGTTCGAGACGAGCGAATTCCTGGCCGCGGTGGATCGTACCAGGGACCACATACGGGCGGGAGACGTTTTCCAACTCGTGCTCTCCATCCGCTTCTCCGGAGAGACGGAGGTCGATCCGTTCGAGGTGTACCGGGCGCTGCGGCTGCTGAATCCATCTCCCTACATGTATTTCCTCGACCTCGGAGACCGGAGCATCGCCGGCTCGTCGCCCGAAGCGCTGGTTCGTCTCGAAGGCCGGCAGGCCGCCCTCCGTCCGATCGCCGGCACGCGGCGCCGGGGCGCCGACCCGGAAGAGGACTCCATGCTGGAGAGGGAACTCCTGGCCGACCCGAAGGAGAACGCGGAGCACGTGATGCTCGTGGATCTCGCCCGGAACGACCTGGGCCGGGTCGCCGTGCCGGGTACCGTCCGTGTCGACCCCTATCGGTCGATCGAGCGCTACAGCCACGTGATGCCCATGGTCAGCGGAACGACCGGAGTGCTCTCCCCGCAATACGATGCTCTCGACCTGGTGGGTGCCGCGTTTCCGGCCGGCACGGTGTCGGGGGCGCCCAAGATCCGGGCGTGTGAGCTGATCTCGGAGCTCGAGCCCGGACCGAGAGGATTGTACGCCGGGACCGTAGGCTACTTCGGCGCCCGGGGATCGATGGATCAGGCGATCGCGATTCGGACACTGGAATTTCAGGACGGGCGCTACGCCTTTCAGGCGGGTGCCGGCATCGTGGCCGACAGCGTACCCCAGAAAGAGCACGAAGAGATCGTAGCCAAGGGCGCAGCCCTGGATGCGGCGCTCGAGCTGGCAGGAGGAGGACTGTGAACGAGAAACGGAGATCCGATCCAATGCCTCATGCATTCGTCCTCGACAACTACGATTCGTTCACCTGGAACCTGGTCCAGGCTTTCGCCTGGCTCGGGGCCGAGGTCACGGTGCGCAGAAACGATGAATTGTCGGTGGAGGATGCCCTCGAGATGGGATGTACGCACCTCGTCGTCTCTCCGGGCCCCGGACGGCCGGAAGACGCCGGCGTCTCGATTCCGTTGATCGCGGCGGCGGCCGAGCGGATGCCCGTGCTGGGCGTCTGCCTCGGACACCAGGCGATGGCCGCGGCCTACGGGGGCCGGGTGACGGGGGCGGCCTGCCTGATGCACGGGAAGGCATCTCCCGTGTATCACGACGGCCGGGGTGTCTACGAGGGACTGCCGAATCCATTCCCGGCCGGTCGCTACCATTCGCTCGCCGTTCAGGAAGAATCGCTTCCCGCCTCGTTCCGCATCTCCTCCTACACCTCCAACGGGGAGATCATGGGCATCCGGCACCGTGACCTGCCGCTCGAGGGGGTGCAGTTCCACCCCGAGAGCATACTCACGCCGGAGGGAGATCGACTGCTTCGCAACTTCCTTCAATCGTCGCACCCCGGGAGGGTCGCATGACCGGAGAGATGACGGGCCTCCTCGAACGCCTCCTCGAGGGCGGCGATCTCTCTGCGCGGGAGGCCGAAGAGCTGCTTCGGGGCCTGACCGACGAGGCGATGCCCCACCCGATGGCGGGGGCTTTTCTGGCGGCACTCCGCCTGAAGGGGGAAACGGCCGAGGAAGTGCGGGGCTTCGCCGCGGCGATGCGCGAGCTGAGTCTGCGTCCGGAGCTTCCCGCGAGCGCGGGCCGCGCCGTCGATGTCGTCGGAACGGGAGGCGACGGCTCGGGAAGCATCAATCTCTCGACCGGGGCAGCCCTTCTTGCCGCCGCCTGCGGACAGCCTGTCGTGAAACATGGCAACGGCTCGATCTCGAGTCGCTGCGGAAGCGCCGACGTGCTGCGAGAGCTGGGAATGCCGATGCCGCTCGACGCCCGGGATGCCGCGGACTGTCTGGCCGACACGAGATTCACCTTCCTGTACGCCCCGCACTATCACCCGGCGATACGGACTCTGGCTCCTGTGCGACGATCTCTCGGCGTCCGCACCGTCTTCAACCTGCTCGGTCCCCTGACGAATCCCGCGGCGCCGCCCTACCTCGTCGCCGGCGCCTGGAGCGAGGCTACGGCGCGACTGATGGCCGAGACGCTGACGGGTCTGGAGGTCGAGCGCGCGTTCGTGGTGCACGGAGCCCCGGCCTGGGACGAAGCCACCCCCGTCGGACCCTTCGTTCTGTATGACGTGCAGAGTCGCCGGGTCCGCCGCGAAGTCCGTGACCCGGCGAGCTTCGGGATTCCGCGTTGCACCCCGGACGATCTGGTCGGCGGCGACGCCCGCGAGAATGCGGCTCGGCTTCGCACTGCCCTCTCCGGCATCGCCGGCCCCGACCGGGATGCGCTGGCTGTCGGGGCGGCGCTGGCCCTCGAGGTCAGTGGCGCGGCACCGGACTTCGGGGCGGCCCTGGAGCAAGTCGGTGAGACCCTGGCGGGCGGATCCGCCACGCGGCTTCTCGAGGCTCTCTCCGCCCGGTTCTCCGTGAATGGCGCGGAGGCGAGCAATGCCTGACTTTCTGGCGACCATGGCCACCGGGTCCCGCGAACGGGTCCGGTCCGCCCGATCCGCCATCCCAGAGCGGGAACTCAGGGCTCGGATTCGGAACCTGCCGGCCCCTGCGCCCCTTCAGACGAGCCTCGAGGGTTTCGACCTGATCACCGAGGTGAAACGAGTATCGCCTTCGGAAGGCCGGCTCGAAGGAGCGTCCGTGGTCAAACGGGCGCGCGCCTACGCGGAGGCGGGCGCCGCCGCCATTTCGGTCCTCACCGAGCCGGAGGCCTTCGGCGGTTCACTGGAGGACCTCGAGAGCATCTCCCGCAACGTGTCGACGGGAGTCGACTCGATCCCGACGATGCGGAAGGATTTCCTCACCGACCCGTATCAACTCCTGGAAGCGAGGGCATCCGGGGCCGGAGGGGCGCTGCTGGTCCTCCGCATTCTCCCGGATGATCGAATCGAGGAGATGCTGGACGCGGCGGAAGCGACGGGTCTCTTCCTGCTCCT
>JARRPS010000158.1:0-5327 GCA_037382625.1 Gemmatimonadota bacterium
GGCCTGCAGGCGGCCGCACACGGCGTTGTGCGGGCAGGGCCCCATGGAGGTGCGAAGATGATCACTCGTTCCCGCGCAGCCGCCGCTGCGCTCGTGCTCGGAGCCGTGGTTCTGGCCGGGTGCAGCAACAAGAACGTGAGCCGGATCGAACCCGACACGGTGACCGACCTGTCGGGCAGCTGGAACGATACCGACTCGCGCCTCGTGGCCAACGCATTGATCCAGCAGAGTCTGACCGATCCCTGGCTGTCTCGTTACACGACCGGCCACGGCGGGGAGACACCAGCCGTCATCGTCGGCAGCTTCCGGAATCGCTCCTCCGAACATATCCCGGTCAACACCTTCGTGAACGACCTCGAGAACGCCTACATCAACTCGGGGGCGGTGACCGTGGTCGCGAGCGACGCGGAACGGGACCAGATCCGGGCCGAACGGGAGGACCAGCAGGAATACGCCCGTGCGGACTCGCGCGCACGGCTCGGCCAGGAACTCGGGGCGAACTACGTCCTGCAGGGCGAGCTCAGCTCGATCGAGGACGAGGAAGAAACGACCCGGTTCGGGGCGACGCGGAAGGAGAAGATCGTCTTCTATCAGGTGGATGCCCGGCTCGTGGACCTCGAGAGCAACGCCGTCGTCTGGTCAGGGCAGCACAAGATCAAGAAGTACATCGAACGCAAGCCGTTCGGGCTCTGATCCGAGAGGGGAGAAGAAGATGAACAGATACCTGATGATCGGATCGCTGATCGCGCTCGTGGCCTGCGTGCCGAAGAAGGTGGATGAACAGCCGATCATGCAGAACAATGACCGGGTCCCCGATGCCTCCGCCACTGTCGCGGCGGCCTCGGCCCAGGCCGAAAGAGATCGCGCCGCCGCTGCCGCTGCGAGGGAAGACATTCAGGCTCGTGCGCTGGCGGGTTGCGCTCCCGCGATCTGCGATGCCGTGGTGCGAGGAGAGATCGCGATCGGGATGAACGAGGTCCAGGTTCTCGCCGCCACCCGAACTACCGAAGACGCATGGGCGATCCGCCAGGCGGGCCCATCCACGG
The DNA here is from genome assembly GCA_037382625.1 of Gemmatimonadota bacterium. Classification (GTDB taxonomy): domain Bacteria; phylum Gemmatimonadota; class Gemmatimonadetes; order Palauibacterales; family Palauibacteraceae; genus Carthagonibacter. Next base: position 1,047 of record JARRPS010000158.1, read on the forward strand.
TCATGGCTCCGGGTGACGAGCGTGTCGTTCCCTCCGATTTCGTCGGCAACGTCGCCATGGTGCAGCTCGCCGACAATCGGGTAAGTCGGTACGCCTATACCGAGGCGCAGGGGATCCGAATGGTGGACAATCCCGCCGAGGCGACGACCGAGGGCCGCGCAGCGGCATTGGCCGAGCAGCTCGAGCGGGAGGGCGACGAATTCGCCGCGCGCGGCGACCTCGATGCGGCGCTCGACCGGTACGATCGGGTGAGCGTGCTCGTTCCGTCAGATCCCATGATCGACTACAAGATCGCTGCGGTGCTGGACAAGGCGCTGCGGCCCTACGAGGCGCTGATCCAGTATCAGCTGTTCCTGCATCGCCTGAACCTCGAGACGATCGAGGCCGAAGGGGCCGCCGCGGCGCAACTCGCCGAAGCGATCGCCCTGGCGCAGCAGCGGATCGTGATCCTGGAGCGCCAGACGCGCTGAGCCGTCATGGCTTTCCGGGGGCGAGCCCTCGCCGTATGCGCGTGCCTGCCCCTCTTCGGCTGCGTGTTCGGACCCGGACGCGTGGGTCCAGAGGGTCTTTCGGGGTACGATACCGACCTGCGTGCGATTGCGCGGCAGCAGGACTTCGATCGCGCGCTCGAGCTCACGGAGGAGGGCGCAGGTGATGATGCCGGCGACGACCTTCTTCGTGAATTGCACCGTGCCGCATTGCTCCACTACGACGGACAGTACGAGGCGAGCAACCGGCTTCTCCAGGAGGCGGAGCGGGAGATCGAAGATCGCTTCACCAAAAGCGTCTCTCGCGCCGCTCTCTCCGTCCTGACCAATGATCGCGTGCTGGCATACAATCCGCCGATGTTCGAGCGGACCATGCTCCACTACTACGGCGCACTGAACTACCTGGCCCTCGGAGACCCCGCCGAGGCAGCCGTGGAGGCCCGTCGATTGAGCGCTCGGCTCGCGAGGCAGGAGGGGCAAAGGGACGACCCGAGGGAGGAGCGGTTCCGCCGAACCATGCACTACTTCGCGGGTGCGGTCTTCGAGGCGGCGGGGGAGTGGAATTCCGCGGAGGTCTCCTACCGGAATGCCTGGGAGGGTTGGGATCGAAGCCCCGGCCGGCCGGAGCCGGAGCCCGACGCGACGCCCGACCCGGAGCTGCCTTCGGAGGCGGACCCCGCAGTCGAAGCGGACTCACTGCCGTCTCTCGACGGTCTGATCGACCTGGACACTTTTCTTCGACAGGACCCTCGGACCGCGCAGGACTCGAATCTGGCTCAAGGGCTCACCGCCTTGACCCCCGCCCTGATCGCCCGCGACGGTGCGCCACCGCCGGATTCAGGTGAGGTGATCCTGTTGCTCGAGACCGGGTTCGTGGCTCACAGGGTCGAGCGCGCCCTCGCCGTGCCGATCTTCTCCAGCGACGTGAGCGACCTGAAGACCGGCGAAGAAGCCAGCCGCTACAACGCGGGGCTCTGCATCGCATCTCGAACGCTCGGCCCGCGGGCGGCGATCGACGTAGACGACTGTGGCAATGCGACCGGAAAGTCCCTGTTCGTCGTGACGGTGGCGTGGCCCGAAATGCGTCGCACGACCGAGTCGGTTCGTATGGCTCGCCTCGCAGCGGACGCGGGAGAGATGGGGGCCCCGGCGGACTCGGTTGTGCTCGCCTCCAGTGGCGGCGGTTCCTTGATCGACACCTTCGGCGATGGTCAGCCGCGCCTCGGGAACCATCCCGTTTCCGTTCCGACCCGGTTGACGATCGATCTTTCCTCCGTGGCGACCTCGGAATTCGACGCGCGAATCGGCGGCATTGTCGCCAAGGCGATCGCGCGCGCGACGACGAAGTACCTGGTCGTGAAGGCCGTGAAGGAGGAGATCAAGGACGAGGACAAGACGCTGGGCACGATCTTCGGTTTCGTCGGGAATGCGGCAGCGGTGGCCTCCGAGCGCGCCGACACTCGCTCCTGGCATCTCCTTCCGGGTGCGATCCGGGTGGCGCGGCTGTCCCTGCCCGCCGGAATTCACGACATATCCGTCGAGCTCGAGCCCTACCGCAAAGCGAAACCTCTGAAGGTCGATCTGGGGGAAGTCTCGGTCAGGCCGGGATCGGTCACGCTTCTTTCGCTGCGCTCCTGGCCCTGAAGGTAGAGAGAGCCGGCTCCACAGCCGCCCGGCCCCCTCGGCTCGATCCCGCCCGTTCGTGGCGACTTCCCGGAGCGCACGTTAGCTTAGGCCGCCTTCCGGATCCGGTGCTCCGTCCGGCGTGTTGCGGGGCGGTGGATCGAACGTGAGACCGACACGAAACAGAACGACGGGTGCGATGAAGGGCATTGAGCGACAGCGGGTGGGTTTCCTGCCCGTCTGGGGCTGGGCGTTGGTGGCTTCCACGCTCGTGTGGCTGCTGTATGCGTTCACCCTCGGACCGACGACTGCGTTCTGGGACACATCGGAGTACATCACGACCGCCTGGATTCTGGGTCTTCCTCACCCGCCCGGGAATCCGCTCTTCGTATTGATCGGCCGCGTCTGGCTGATCCTGACCTCCTGGACCGGCCTCGAGGTCGCGACCCGAATCAACCTCCTCAGCGCCACGGTGTCCGCGGCCTCGGCAGGCTTCTGGTTCCTCGCGGTCATGCGGATCTGGGCGCACTTCACCGAGAACCGCGGTGTCGCGCTGGCGGCCGGATTCGTGGCGGTGCTGGTGGGAGCGACGGCCTACACGGTGTGGGCGCAGTCGAACGTGAACGAGAAGGTCTACACCGTATCCCTGCTCTTCGTGGCCGTGATCTCATACCTGGCGATGCTCTGGGAAGATCACAGTGACACCTGGCGCGGCGACCGGATCTTCGTGCTCGTGCTCTTCCTGCTCGGTATCGGTTGGGCCAATCACCAGATGTCGGTCCTACCGATCCTGGCGCTCATCGCCTTCATGCTCTGGCACAGGTGGAAGACGCTGCTCCGACCCGGCCTGCTCGCGACGGGAGTCCTCTTCCTGCTCGCCGGCTACACGGTTCAGCTCCTCTTCGTACCGATCCGATCGGCTCAAAACCCGATCATCGACGAAGCGGACCCCGAGTGTCCGAGTCTCGTGCAGGCCGTGACGCCCGACCTCGGAGCGACGTTCTCGTCCAAGACCCCGGTACCGACCTGCGACGCTCTTTCCGCCTCGATCCGACGCGAGCAGTATCTGCCGCCGCCGCTCTCGCAGCGCCAGGCTCCGTTCAAAGCGCAGTTCGCCAACTGGGTGCAGTATTTCGACTGGCAGTGGGCCCGTACGATGATGCCGCCCGTCCGGCACGTGGTGACCTTTCTGTTCTTCGGGTTCGGTCTCGTGGGCCTCTGGAAGCACGCGCGCGGCGACTTCGACAGCTTCGTGTACTTCTTCACCCTGCTGATCTCGGCCTCGGTCGTTCTGATCTATTACCTGAACTTCAAGTACGGGTATACGCAGGCGCCGGACCTGCCGATCGAGCGGCACGAAGTCCGGGAACGCGACTACTTCTTCGTGCTCAGCTTCTATCTGTGGGGGCTGTACGCCGGAATGGGGATCGTCACGGCCTGGCAGGCTCTCGGGAGCCGGCTTTCGCTCGGGCGTGAGGGAGATGCCCTGGCGAGGGAGCATGCGGGGCTTCGCGCCGCGTCTCCTCTGCTGGGAATCGCCCTGATTCCACTCTTCCTGAACTTCCAGCTCGCGGATCGCCGGGGCGACTACTCGGCCCGGGACTGGGCCTACAACCTTCTCCAGTCCGTGGAACCCTACGCGATCCTGTTCACCAACGGGGACAACGACACCTTCCCGCTCTGGTACCTCCAGGAGGTGGAGGGCATCCGGCGCGACGTCACCGTCATCGTGCACTCCTACCTCGGGACGAAGTGGTATCCGAAGCAGCTGCGCGAACTGACACGGCCCTGCGAGCCCGGAGAAGACCCGCTCGAAGATCCGACCACCATCCTCTGCCAGCGGCCCTTCGAGAGGGATGCCGCGCTCGAGATGTATGCCGGGATGGAGGCACCCGCGCCGACCCGCTCCATTCACTCGCTGACCGATGAGGGGATCGACGAGCTTCCGATCTACGAAATCGCTCCGGCCGGGTTCGAGGTGCGCATGTCGCCCTCGATCACCCTCTCTTATCCGGACGACCGGGCGTTCACCCACCCCGACCTCCTGGTGCTCCGGATCATCCGGGAATCCCTGGGCGACCGACCGATCTACTTCGCGGCGACGGCGCCGCCCGTCTACCAGGTGTGGGAGCTCGAGGAGCACATGGTCCGGCAGGGACTGGCGCACAAG
>JARRPS010000159.1:0-7079 GCA_037382625.1 Gemmatimonadota bacterium
GGCCCTCGAGCAGCCCATCGCGGATCGCGATGCCCACCATCGGCGAGAGCAGGGTCTTGGAAACCGTCTTCACGTTCACCAGCCTGCTGATTTCCCGCCGCGATTCGTTGATCGTCGAGCAGTACGGGCAGGGCACGGGACCGGAGCAGGCGGTGAACGTGAAGTCGGTTTCCAAGACCCTGCTCTCGCCGATGGTGGGCATCGCGATCCGCGATGGGCTGCTCGAGGGCCCCGACCAGCCGCTCTCGGAACTGCTGCCCGACTACTACGAGCGGCTCCGCGCAAACGAGGATTGGGATCCGCGGAAGGAGCGCATCACGCTCCGCCACCTGCTCACCATGCGCACGGGCCTCGAGACTACCTCGTTCCGGAATTACGGCGCGTGGGTGTCGTCCCGGGACTGGGCATGGGATCAGCTGCGGCGCCCGCTGCGCTGCGATCCGGGCACCTGTCACGCGTACTCGACCGGAACCACGCACCTGCTCTCCGTCATCCTTACGCGCGTCTCGGGCAGAAGTCTGCGCCGTTACATGCGCGACGAGCTGCTCGCGCCGATGGGCATCCCGCTCGGCGAGTGGGACCGGGACCCGCAGGGCAACTATCTCGGGGGAAACAACATGCCCCTCCGACCCCGCGACATGCTGGCACTCGGTCAGCTCTACCTCGATCGAGGCTGGTGGGAGGGCGAGTCACTCGTGCCCGAGGCATGGATCGAGGAATCCTGGCGACCCCGCGGGACCTCGCCGTGGAACGGACAGGACTACGGCTACCTGTGGTGGACCGACCAATGGGGCGGTGAGATTGTCTACTTCGCCTGGGGCTATGGCGGACAGTACCTGGCGGTCGTGCCCTCACGTCAGATGGTGTTCGTCGCCACCTCGTCGCTCGGCGGCGCGAGCCGTGGGAGCTCCCGCCGGCTGAGGCGGTTCTTCGATGTCTGGCTCGTCCCGGCGTTTGGCGGCGGGTCGCTCGACGGTCAGCGCCACGGCCAGCCCCTGTCGCGTTCCGGCTAAGTGCAAGACATCGTGTTCGTGCGTCCCGTCATACGACTTGCAGGATCCGGTCCGCGTTCCCGAGATCGAGCCGTCGGCGTCCGCTGGATCTCGTTTGGACAGCTCTCGGAGAAGCTCCTGCCGCTCGCTTCGATCAGATTTGAGGCCGCACCGGGCGCGCCGCAGCTGCATTCGATGCTCTCGACTGCCACTTCGTCGGTGGCGGTGAATGCGACGGCTGGCTGCTCCCGCGCGCGACTGACCTCCGGGGCCGCGGTGATCTCGAGGCCAGGCGCATCGCTGTCATTCCCGGGACCCGTGGCCTCGTCCCCGCCGCAGGCGGCGAGCCGGGCCTGTATACGGCCTGCGAGGTGCCGTTCACAGGCGGGTCATTTGCAGGTCACAGGGGAACTCGAAGAGGCGAGACCGGTGCGGCCTGACACCCGCTTGACCCGATCGGTGCAGGAACCGGGTGCCCCCCGTGGTCATGCCCGGCGAAAGGCACCGGACCGTTTCGGGAGCGGATCTTGCACCGACCGCCACGTACGCGAATCGTCGCTTTGGTCGCCTGTCTTCTCGCCCTTCCGGCCGCCGACTGTCAGGACATCCTTCGGGATATGGTGGGAGTGGTCCCCGATTAGGGAGTCTACCGGGGCACTTGGGAGCTGAAGGAGTCCGAAGGGGAGCTGGCGGAGCACGAAGGGCACGTCTCGATCATTATCTCTGCCACGCATCCGGACGTGCACGGCGGCCCGGGAGTCGACGGAGACCATCGATTCGAGGGCCGGATGAACTTCTGGGGAGATCTGGACATCACCGCCCGCACCGGCGTCTTCGCTCCGCAGACCGATCTGTCGGGTTCGATCGACTGCACGGAGACGGAGTACTCCAAGTGGTGCGTCATGAAGCTCGGCCTCCCGGGGGTCCGACGGAGAGGCGCTGACGCCGATCTGGAGCTCTGGCACCTCGGCTTCGGTTTCCTCGGATTCCGGCTCTGGTCCTTCTGCGATCGTTCGATCCGCGTACCACTCCATGCCGCGCCCGACCGCATACAGAACGCCACCGAGAATCACCAGCGGCAGCACGTGACCCACTTCCGGCGTCCCCTCTCCGGAGCGCACGATCTTCAGCTCCCCATACGCGGCGATACAGAACATCCCGGCGACCGTCCACCACGCCACACGGCGGTAGCCGGGATCTCGCCCGAGGGCACGGGCGATCCCGTAGATGCACCCCGCGAAGGCGAGCGCGAAGAAGATGTCGATCATGGTGCCTCCTTGCAGACGCCGGAGGTCCTCAGAAGCAGGTCCGCCGAGTTCCGTTCAGATTTCGATATTCGTCAGAGCGCCAGCCCGGTGCATTGCAAGATCCGTTCGACCCGGGTTCCATACCTCGACATTCGGTCGTACTGATTGATTTTCGGGGCCATACCGGGGACCTGCGTCGTCAAGCCGACAAGATCATTCCCGGGTTTTCGTTGATCGATGTTGCCGAATGTGAAGTCCGTGCACTCCGCGAGAATCCGGCAAGACCGGCGAATCGATGTGCACATACGATCGGATGCGTCGCCAGACCTTTGTTTGACCGTCTGGCAACCAACGGATTCCGGTGAGCAACCCCAAGTCTGCCGACGGGCTGGAAAATGGGAGTAGGACTGGGAACGGTGCGGACAGCAGAGATCACACTCGCGGCGTTTCAGCGTGGGGTCCGCGATACTGACGGCCGCGCTGGTCAGCGCCACCTTCTCGAACACTTCCCGACCGTACTACCATCGTTCTCGATGCTTCGACGCCTCGGTCAACGTGCCGGCGTCGGTCTTCCGCTCGATCGACCGTGAGGCGACGGGATGCTGAGTTGGCGTCAGCCGCGAGCCACAGGGCTGATCCTCAGCCGCGTCCCGACGTGCCGAAGATCCGACCGAGCACACTCCGGAGTCTCCCGTCGTCCCTCGCGGTCCCAGTGGACTCCGAAGCCGCAGAATCCGCCGCTTCTCCCGACCTCAACCGATAGACGCGGATCGGCCGGGTGATGTTCTTCACGGTGTGATCCCCGAGATTCTCGAATGCGAGGTCGAGCTTGTTGTGGACCTGGTCCCAGGTGCTCCCGGAGAGGGCGACGCCACCCGGCTCGGCGAGGCCTTCGACCCGCGCCGCCACGTTCACCCCGTCTCCGTGGATGTCCCCGTCCTCGACCACTATGTCGCCGACGTTGACGCCGATCCGGAAGCGAATCCGGTGCGTGTCCGACAGCTCTGAGTCCCGATCCTTCATCGCTTCCTGGATCGCGGCCGCGCACGCGACCGCGTCGACCGCACTCTTGAACTCCACCAGGAACCCGTCACCGAGGCCCTTCACCACCCGACCGAAATGGTCCCGCACGAGCGGCTCGACCACTTCCTGCCGCAGCTCTCGCATTCGCGCGAGCGTCCGCTGCTCGTCCGCTTCGACGAGACGAGAAAATCCGACCACGTCGATGCACATGATCGCCGCGAGCCGGCGACCGTCGGACACCTCACGCTCCCGCGTGTCCGGGGGGCCCGGCCGAGACGCTGTACTCGAAGCCAACGGCAGGATGTGGCGAAGAGCATCGCGCATCTCCGCTGCCGTCGCGAACCGGTCAGCCGGCAGCCGTGCAAGGGCTCGGCGGATCGCCCCGTCCAGCGCCGGCGGCACCGTATTGCGCGTGGCCCGCGCCGAAGGCGGATCCTCAAGGAGCCGGCTGCGGAGCATCTCGTCGACTGCGAGCTCCGCCAGCGGTGGTGCACCGGTCAGCATCTCGAAGAGCACGCAGCCGAGCGAGTAGACATCGGCGCGAGCGTCCAGTGCCGGATCGCCGGCCAGCTGCTCCGGGCTGGCGTAAGCGGGGGTCCCGACACTCACTCCCATCGCCGTCAGCCGCTCGCTTCCCGCCGAGTCGATCGCTCGGGCCACCCCGAAGTCCGCGATCGTCGCATGCCCCTCCGAGACCAGGATCGTGCCGGGGGTGATGTCCCTGTGAACGATTCCCCGCCGGTGCGCATGGTCGAGCCCATCTGCTACGTCGATCGCGATCCGGAGCGCCGCATCCACGGGCAGCTGTCGCTCGCGGTCGAGCATGCTTCGGAGCGATTCCCCCTCGACGTGAGGCGCCACGTAGTAGACGAGGCCGTCGGCCTCGCCGGAATCGATCAGCGTGAGGATATGCGGGTGGCCGAGACCGGCGATCGTATCGATCTCGCGGAGGAACCGCTGCCCCTCGACAGCGGCGGAGAGCGCCGGGTGAAGGACCTTCAGCACGACCCGACGGCCGTGCTTCCGGTCGGTCGCGAGCAGAGTCGAAGCAATCGGGCCCCGCTCGAGCACGGCCTCCAACTCGTACTGCTCTGCAAGGGAGGGGCGAAGGCGCGCCAGGAGACCATCTCCGTGCCCGGAGCGTCCGTCGGATCGATCTTCGCCCGTAGGGTGCACGCCGTTCTCCCTTGAGCCGATTTCGAGCGCCACCTCTCCGGCCGCTGCGTCTCACCGCGCGGAACGGTGACCGCGACCGGACCGTCAACCGGGAGAACGGTAGAAGTGCCCCTTCAACCGAACAAGGGTGCCGGGCCGCCGCGAAAGCCCGAGGCTGGTCCCGTGGGTGCGCGACTCCCTATATTTCTTCATTCCAACACAACGGAGCAGCGTCATGGAGATCGTCGCCCAGCGACTCGCCCGGGCCCTCGAGGAGCGCTACGTCCTCGAACGTGAGCTGGGCCGCGGCGGCATGGCGACCGTCTTCCTCGCCACGGACCGGAAGCACCGGCGAAAAGTCGCGCTCAAGGTTCTCCACCCCCAGCTAGCCGCCAGCGTCGGTCCGGACCGCTTCCTCCGCGAGATCGAGATCGTGGCCGGTCTGACCCACCCGCGCATCCTCACGCTGATCGACTCCGGGGAAGCGGACGGGCTCCTGTTCTTCGTAATGCCGTACGTGGAGGGCGAGACGCTCAAGGACCGGATCGATCGCGAGGGACCGCTACCTGTCGAGGAGGCACTGCGGATCGCCCGCGAGGTGGCCGATTCCCTGGCATATGCTCACGAACGGGGCGTGATTCACCGGGATATCAAGCCTTCGAACATCCTGTTCGAGGCAGGGCATGCCGTGATCGCGGACTTCGGCGTCGCCAGAGCGGTAGACGCGGCGGGAGGCGCCACACGGGGCGAAGGAATGACCGCGACGGGGCTCGCCGTCGGCACGCCGACGTACATGAGTCCCGAGCAGGCCTCCGGCGGCGAGGTGGACGGCCGCGCCGACATCTACGCCCTCGGGTGCGTGCTGTGGGAGATGTTGACGGGCGAGGCGCCGTTCTCGGGGCCGACGCCGCTCGCGATCCTGGCCCGCAAGGTCTCGGACGACACTCCGGAGATCCGATCGCTGCGAAAGAGTGTCTCGCCCGAGGTCCAGGATCTGATCGCGAAGGCGATGGCACCCCTTCCCGCCGATCGTTTCGCCTCGGTCCGTGACTTCGAACAGGCGCTCGCGGCGCCGGGAGCAGCCGAGCGAATCCGGCCGGTACCCGGGCGCCGCCATGACCAGAGCCGCTCCGTCGTCGGGGCCGCGATCGTGGTTCTCGCCGCCCTGGCCGCATGGTGGCTTTTCGGCCGCGGCACCCCCGTCGTGGCGGCGGCCCCGTTCACTCTCGCCGTACTGGCCCCCGAGAATCTCAGCGGCGAGGAGGAGTATTTCGTAGAGGGGCAGCATGAGGCGCTGATCGACCACCTCGCCGCGATCTCAGGCTTCCGTGTGATTTCCCGTGCCTCCATCCAGCGCTACGACGCCCGTGAGCTGACGGTGCCGGAGATCGCCGACGAGCTCGGCGTGCAGGGCGTCGTGACCTCCGTTCTGGCCCGGGACGGGGACACGGTGCGCATCCGGTTGCAGCTGATCGAAGCGGAGCCGAAGGAGACTCTGCTCTGGAAAGGCGAACTCGATGAAACAATCGCCGGCCTGTACGGGATGTACGGCGAGGCGGCTCGGGAGATTGCGGCCAGCGCACAGGTCGAGATCACTCCGGCTGAAGAGGCGCGTCTCAGGGACGATCGCCGGATCGACCCCGTCACGTATGAGGCCTACCTGAGGGGTATGCACCTCGTGCAGAAGGGCACTCCGGAGGATGTCGCCGAAGGGCTGGCGTACTTGCACGAGGCGACGGACCAGAATCCCACGGATGCGATGGCCTGGGCCGGCCTGTCACTCGGGTACTCGGCAGTGGGGCACGGACCCAGCCCCACACCAGAGGTATGGACCCGGGCTCGCGCTGCGGCTGAACGGGCCGTGCGTCTCGACAGGAACCTGGCCGAGGCATGGTCGGCGCTCGCAGACGTGAGGTTCTACGCGGACTGGGACTGGGAGGGCGCGGAAGCCGCGTTCCGGCGTGCAAACGAGCTCAATCCCAGCATCCCGATGAACCATTTTCATTTTGCGTGGCTGCTCCTGGTGTTGAACCGGTACGACGAGGCCGTAGCAGAGCACGAGCTCGCGTATCAGCTCGACCCGTTCACGCCATTTCAGTCGGCCCTTCTCGGCTGGGCCTACCTTTACGGCGGCGAAACGAAGCAGGCGAAGGAGCGGGCCATGAGGACGCTCGAGCAGGCCCCGGACGGGAACATGGGGCTCCTGGTGCTCGGGGCCGCCCAGCAGATGGAAGGAAACGACGAGGCAGCGATCGCCACCCACGAACGGATGGCCGAGGTGCACCCCTATATGCGCTGGATGCTCGGAGTCACTTACGCCCGCGCGGGCCGTACGGAGGAGGCCCTGCAGATCGCCCGTCAGATCGAGACGGGAGACATCATCCCGCTGTACGCATTAGGCCTGGCCTGCCTGTACGGCGCGCTCGGTGACGTCGAGGCGATGCACCGCTGGCTGACCCACGAGCCGAACCACGCCTGGCGGGCCGGGGTGGCGATCGATCCGATCATGGGGATCCCTCGCGAGGTCCTGTCGAACCCGATCTTCGACGATTTCATGGCTCAACTCGATCTTCCGTGGTGGGAGGGATAGTCGCGGGCTCACCCGGAACAGCATCGCGGTCGCGGACCTCGACACCCATCCGGTAGCGGCCCGGCGTCATGG
>JARRPS010000160.1:0-5245 GCA_037382625.1 Gemmatimonadota bacterium
CTCTTCGAGCGATGGAACCGGTCGCGGTCCACGACGACGATGTCGTGGATCTCATCGAGGTGCCCGTGCCCGAGGGCCGCAGGGCTCTCGCAGATCAGCTCGCCCGGCGCGACTTCTCCCAGCTCCACCGTCTCCATCTCCCGGCTGGAGGTGAAAGGTCGCAGCTGCAGGAAGGCGAACTCCGCCGGCTCGCCCGGAGGCGTGTCCAGGTTGATCGCGAACTCGATCTCCACCGGTGAGCTCGTCCCGATCGATCCGACCCGCAGCAGCTCCTGCAGGATCGCGGCGAGCGGGAACATGTCATGCTTGAGAATCGGGGCCATACTCACGATCGGCACGCCGGGCCTTGAAAGGCCGTCGTAGACGACGCGGTTTTCGGCGGAATAGGTGGAGCCCACCCAGTTCAGCACTCCGTGCTCCTGCGCGAAGCGAAGGGGCACGAGCTCCAGCCGTCCGCCCGGCGCTGCTTCGGATGGCTGCTCGCGATCCGCGATTCGCAGCGCCCAGAACGCGCGCTGCGAATTGTTCACCATGTCGTCCACCGTAGAGAATTCCACGTTGTGTCGCGGGAAGGACGGACAGAAACGGAAGCAGGGCGCGCCCTCGACAACGGTTTTCCCGAGGCCGAGGGCGACGGCGGCGATCCCGTCCGCGGATGTCATCGGGGGCGTAGGATAGTAGTTGTAGGAGCGTGCGACTCCGGAAACATCGGGGAAGAACAGGCCATCTCGTTCACGGCCCACGAGCTCCTGGATGACGACGGCCATCGACTCCTCCTCCAGCCGATACGGCGTCGCCTCGAGGAACGCCTTGCTGTCGGTCGAGAAGGTGGACGCATAGACGGACTTGATCGCCCCGATCAGCTCCTCCAGCCGGACTGCGGGGTCCGGATGGTCGTTCGGAATCATGATCGTCTCGAAGATCCCCGCGAACGGCTGGTAGGGAGAGTCCTCCAGCAGGCTGGAGGAGCGGATCGCGAGCGGCCGGTCGCAGGCCATGACGAACGAGGTCAGTTGCAGGCGAGCTTCCGGCGGGAACCGAGCATCCGTAAATCGGCGCTCCACCTCTCGCTCATCGCTGGAGTGGAGGGACAGCGATCGTAGATCGCTCGCGTCGAGAAACTCATCGAACACCTCGGTTCCCAGGATCACGGCGGGAGGGACGAAAATCCGCACCCCGGGGAAGCGGTCCTCGAGCCCGAACCGATCGATCAGCCTCGTGGCGAATGCGAGCCCGCGGCCCTTTCCTCCGATCGAACCGCCACCGATCCGCATGATGCCGCCGGACCGGGCGAGCGCCTCCGGGTCGTAGTCGGCCACCGTAGCTCGGCTCTGCCGCCTTCGATACGCTCCGATCGACTCGATCAGGTCGTCCCGCAGCGCCTCGACTGACGCATAGTCCGACAGTTTCCGCGGACGGAGCCGGTAGGCGAGCGCGAACTCGCCCCGGGCGCGGAGCCAGCTCGAGAAGTCGTTGCGTGCCGCATGGAATCCGATGCTCTCGTCGGGGACGCTCTCGAGCCGTTCCAGAAGGGTGCTCAAGTCGCCGGCGCGATCCACCTCCTCCCCCGATGGCAGGCGGAAGACGAAGTCCCCGAAGTACGATTGCTCGGTCAGGTAGCGGCGGATCTGATCAAGCATCGTCGGCGAGCGCTTGAGCAGAAAACCGGTGGACACTCCGGCAGCGGTGCGGGCGAAATCCGGGTTGCTGGATTGAAGCAGAATCGGAACGTCGGGCCTGGCATCCCGGATCCGCTTCGCCAGGTCCAGCCCCGCCGAGGGAGAGACCTCGCCCTCCTCGCCCAGCGGAAAGGCGACATCGGAGATCACTCCCATGACGTTGTTCCGATAGGCGGAGAAGTACTCCCATGCCTCCTCGAAATTCGTGGCCAGGAGGATCTTCGGCCGCGCACGCATCCGCAGCAGCCGCTGATACAGGTTTACGCCCTCGGAGACGATGTTTTGAGTGAGCTTCATCACCTCCGAGTAGATGACGGGAAGAAACGAGGAGTAGTATCGGACGCTGTCTTCGACCATGAGCAGCACCGGCACGCCGAGACTCGCGTCGAACTCGACGTTGCGGCTGTCCTCCTCCAGCTTCACCATGGCCAGCAGGATCCGGGCGTCCCCCTGCCAGAGGAACACGCGCTCCACCTCACCGAATCCGTATCGCTGCTCGAAGTCCTTCACCTCCGAATGATCGTAGGCCAGAACCAGCACCGGCAGGTCCAGATCCGCCTCGCGAACGGCCCGGGCAAGCTGGGCCGCGTTCATGTCGCCGAGCTGGAGGCTGGTGATGATCACATCGAATCGCTTGTCGCGGGCGAGGGAGAGAGCCTCGCTCCCGCTCGACACGCGCGTGATGTTCGGCGCCTGGTTCAGGTTCAGATCGAGGAACTTCGTGAGGATCAGCTCGTTCAGCTGACCATCCTCAGCCATGATGAACGACTCGTACAGGCTCGAAACGAAGAGGATGTTCTGGACCCGGAACCGCATCAGGTCGCGGAGACTGCCCGCGGTGCCCTTACGAACCCTGCCGAATTCCGGGAACTCGGGAATGTTCATTGTGACTCGGGAACTGGTACGACCCCGATCCAGGCGGGTCCAGGAAGACGGCTCTGGCGGGACGTCCGGTCCGACCCGCAGGGGGACGGACCGGAGCGTCGCAGCGTCGCGGCGATCAGACCACGCCCTGGTCGAGCATCGAGTCGGCCACCTTGAGGAAGCCGGCGATGTTGGCACCGTGGACGTAGTTGCCCGGCTTTCCGTACGCCTCCGCCGCATCGAGACACTGGCTGTGAATGCTCTTCATGATGTTCTGGAGACGCTTGTCGACCTCCTCGCGGGACCAGGAGAGCCGCAGGGAGTTCTGGGACATCTCGAGGCCGGAGACGGCCACACCGCCGGCGTTCGCCGCTTTTCCCAGGCCGTACAGCACGTCGTTGTCCAGGAAAATCTCCACCCCCTCCGGCACGGTCGGCATGTTGGCGCCCTCGGAGATCACGTACACGCCGTTGTTCACCAGGTTCTGCGCATCTGCGGCGTTGACTTCGTTCTGGGTCGCACTCGGAAAGGCACAGTCGGCCGCATGGTTCCAGAGCGGATTGTGATCGAGGCTCGCATCCACGGGCGTATAAACGGCGCCCGGATATTTCTCGGCGTATTCGCTGACCCGTCCCCTGCGGTTGTTCTTGAGATCCATGATGAAGGCCAGCTTCTCGCGGTCGATCCCTTCTTCGTCATAGATGTAGCCGTTCGAGTCCGAGCAGGTGAGAACCTTGCCGCCCATGTCGAGGATCTTCTCGACGGTATACTGGGCGACGTTCCCGGAGCCGGAGACCAGACAGTTCTTTCCTTCCAGCATCTCGCCGCGCGTGCCGAGCATCTCGGCCGCGAAGTAGACGGCGCCGTACCCCGTCGCCTCGGGCCGGACCAGGGAGCCTCCCCAGTTCAAGCCCTTCCCGGTCAGCACCCCGGTGAATTCGTTCTGCAGTTTCTTGTACATCCCGAACAGGAAGCCGATCTCGCGTCCGCCTACCCCGATGTCGCCGGCCGGAACGTCCCGGAACTGGCCGATGTGTCTGAAGAGCTCGGCCATGAAGGCCTGGCAGAAGCGCATCACCTCGGCATCGCTCTTCCCCTTCGGGTCGAAGTCCGAGCCGCCCTTTCCGCCGCCCATGGGAAGCGTGGTGAGCGCGTTCTTGAACACCTGCTCGAACGCCAGGAACTTCAGGATGCCCAGGTTCACCGACGGGTGGAAGCGCAGGCCACCCTTGTAGGGACCGATGGCGCTGTTCATCTCGATCCGGAAGCCACGGTTGACCTGCACGTCGCCCTGATCATCGACCCAGGGAACGCGGAAGAGGATGACCCGCTCGGGCTCGATGATCCGCTCGAGGACCGCCGACTTCTTGTAGATCGGGTGTTTGTCGTAGACGATCTGTACGGATTCCGCCACTTCCTCCACCGCCTGGTGGAACTCCGGCTGGGCCGGGTCCTTCGCCCGGACCGATTCCATCAGCCTGTCAACGTATCCGCTCATCGGTATCTCCTGGTGGGTTGAACGCGCCCTGGGAAATTCGGCGCGCGGGACTCGCGCGTCCGGAGAAAACCACCTTCTTCCCGCGAGCCGCGGAAAGTGCGACGGGACCACCAGCGCCGTCCGGCATCTGCCGGTCCGCCGCAGGTCCCCGGTGACGTGTCGATCCCCGCGGGGGGGAGTCGATGATTCCTGGTCTGTACATCCGGAGAGGGTCCCGTCAGAAGGACCGCTCCTGAAGGTTCGGGTTCCGATTCGGTCGAAGAACCACTCGGAAAGCCGGTCTGCAAGCGGTGTGCCCGACGAGCAGACCGCGGGCTCTCAGCGGGCGCCCGATCTGATCCCCCGAAACGTTTCGAGCGCATCTTCGAATTGGGCACGGCACCTCGAGATATATTCCCAGGCCTCGGGTTGGTATCCGTCGGTCGAAGCCGACCACACCCGGTTGAGGTAGCGCTCACCGGTCGCGAAGCGATTCATGACCTCGGCATAGGCCTTCAGGCCGTACCTGTGCGCGATGCTCTCGCGTGCTTCTACGAAAGCCGAGATGTGCTCCGGGAAAGTCTGGTCGATCACGTGACGAAGGTCGTAGACGTTGATCGATTCCTTCTCGATGTCCAGCCGTTCCGCGTCTTCCGAAATCGCGGCGAGCGAGGATTCGATCGTCGCGATGTTCGCCTGCAGAAGCGTCTCGTCCCGCGCCTCGGCGCGCACGGCGAGGCGGGCCGTGATTACGCCGACTACGCCGATCGCGAGAGCCGTCAGGTAGAGCCCGGAGTTGACACCTTCCGGCCGCTCGACAGTCAGGAACGCCCCCCAAAGGAAGCCGACCACGATCAAGAGATATCCGAGGTACTTCATCTCTCGTCCTCCCTCACGAAGCGCCGAAGACGATGATCATCGAGTAGGCCACTCCGACCAGTGCCTCCCCGACGATCAGTCCGGCCGCGATCGGAATGCCGACATCTTCACTCCACTGGTGGCCGGCCTTCCAGTCGGCGAACACGCGGAGCAGCGTCCCGACCGTGTATGTCAGGACGATGTTGAACGGCAGGTAGAATCCCAGTCCGACGAGCACCCCGAGGCCGCCGATCCCGCTCGCGCTCAGAAGCGCGCCCAGCCCGGCGCCTGTCAGGTATTTGTCGGTGGGCACGTCTCCCCCGAGGATCCCCTGGATCACACTCGCAAGCGCCTGACCCTGCGGCGC
>JARRPS010000161.1:0-5181 GCA_037382625.1 Gemmatimonadota bacterium
GGAGTACTCCGAGCCGTTCCCGGGATTTCACCTCCATTACCCGCGTCGGCGCCATCGGCGGGGCGGAATCCAGGCCTTGACAGGGACGAACTGTGGGTCGTTCGTGGGTATGGCAAGCGAAGAGAATGGGGGTCGCCAGCGCGCGACCGCGACAAGGAGGAACCGATGCCGATGGTCCTGATCTCCCCGCCGTTCACGCAGGAGCAGTACGAGGAGACCATCCGCCTGCTGACGCACGGAAAGGGCTCAGTCGAATCTCCAGCCGACTGGCCCGTCGAGGGGCTGCTCGCGCACATCGCGGGACAGGGAGAGAAGGTATTCCGGGTCGTCGACGTCTGGGAGTCCGAGGAAGCCCTCAACCGGTTCGCGGAGATCATCGGTCCGATCCTGCGCCAGGCCGGCGTCGAGGGCGAGCCGGAGGTGTACCCGATACACACGTACGTTTCCGCCTGAGCGCAACCTCTGACGGCCCCAGAGGATTCGAGAATACAGAAGCGCGAAGCGCCACGAATTCAAGATCGAGCTGCGCGAAATCTGCGTTTTCGCACGGAATCGTGCGCCTATCGCCTGCTTCTCGTGACAGTCGGCGGGATCACCCGGGAACGTACGCACATCGCCGGATCCATGGTCGCGGGACGACCTCTACCCGCGAAGGATCGTTGCAACGGCCGCACGGCGAGGCCTGCACCCGGCTGCGGAATGCCTGTGGTCCTTGACTGCCGCGAGCCTTACGCCAGCAGCTCCTTGATCTGATGTACGGAGAGGAGATGCCCGGTCGACTTGATCTCTCCCTCCACCGCCAGCCCCGGCGTCATGAGAACTCCCGCCCGCGCAATGTCCTTCAAGTCCGTGACCTTCTCGATCTCGACGTCGAGGCCGAGTTCTCGCGCGGCGGCTTCCGCGTTTGCCGTCAGGGTCTGACACTTCGGACAGCCGGTTCCATAAATCTGGACCTTCATCATATCCGTACCCTCCTCGATCAAGTGATTGCGCCGTAAACAAGTCCGGTTGCAGTGGCAGCCGCGGCTACCAGGCCCACGTACACCACCGTCTTCTGCCAGCCGATGACGCTCCGAACGACGAGGATGCTCGGCAGCGACAGGGCGGGGCCTGCGAGCAGAAGAGCCAGGGCGGGACCGCTCCCCATGCCGTTTCCCACGAGCCCCTCCAGGATGGGCACCTCCGTGAGGGTGGCGAAGTACATGAACACACCCGCAACCGACGCAAAGGCATTGGCCGCGATCGAGTTGCCACCGACGGCACCGGCGATCCACTCGGAGGGGATGAGTCCTTCGTGTCCAGGTCGGCCCAGCGCGAGCCCGGCGATCAGCACCCCGATCAGCAGAAGCGGCAGGATCTGTTTGGCAAAGCCCCAGGTGGATGCGAACCAGGCGCCGATCTCTCCACCGTCACGTGCCGCCACGACGCTCAATCCAACGGTGCCCACCACGAAGGCGACTGTCGGAGTGTCAGGCCACAGAAAACCTGCCACCACGGTCGCACCGACCAGCCAGCTGAAAGCGGAGAGGCCCAGGCCGAACCACAGCGTGAGCACGAGCCCCAGTCCCGCCGCAAAGGCTGCCGTGATCGCCCAGCGGGCCGCGTAGATTGAAGCCCACACGCCGGTATCGGCCTGCGGTCGGCCCCAGTTCGCGAACACCAGGATGCCCACGAGGGCGGCAAAGAGCAGGCCGTGCTGCCACAGGGGTCGCGCGCCGTCCTCCTCGACCACCTCGACCCAACCGTCCGCCCGTAGTTGCTCGTCGCGTCGGAAGATGAAGTGCATGGCGAGTCCCACGAGCACGGCGAACGCGACCGCACCCACGGCGCGGGCCACGCCGATCTCTATCCCGAGCACGCGCGCCGTGAGAATCACGGCCAGCACGTTGATCGCCGGGCCCGAGTAAAGGAACGCCGTAGCCGGACCGAGGCCCGCTCCCGCCTGGTAGATTCCAGCGAACAGCGGCAAGACAGTACACGAGCAGACGGCGAGCAGCGAGCCGGAGACGGACGCCACGCCATAGGCCTTGGGCTTGGACGCCCGAGGGCCCAGATACTTGAGAACGGCGCCCTGATTCACGAACACGGCGACCGCACCCGCGATGTAGAACGCCGGCACGAGGCACAGGAGCACGTGCTCCCGGGCGTACCACTTGGTGAGCTCGAGCGACTCGACCAGTGCAGCATCGAACCTCGCCTGGCCTACCGGCAGGTAGTACGCCAGAAGGAATACCGAGAGAATGACTGCGAGTGGCTTCCACTCGCGGGTCCAGTCCACGGCGCCGGGTGCTGCGACACGATCCTCTCCACGCCGGGCACCGAGCCACGGAACGATCGATCCGATGAGGGATCGGAGCCTGCCGCGTGGGCGGGGCAGTGAAGCCCCTTCCGTCGTCTGCATCGATCTATCTCCTGGGGCGCCCAATGGGCACGCCACGCATCGCCCGGCCACGCGGGACAGTTTTCCCGGGCGCGCAGGGCAGTCTCGAAATCAACTGAGGATCAGGCCGACGGCGGTGGGAAGGGACGTGGTACCGATGACGGATGGGGACGGCCCCGCGAGGCGGTCCTCCGCGATCTCATTCACCGGGCTACCTCAGCCGAGGCGTCCACCACGCCAGAGTCGGATGCGCAACCGAGTGGACTCCGGCTCCTCGCCTCCCGCATTTCCTCAAGTTCGTCGCCGACATGTGGGATCTCCGTTCCCTCCAGCAGCTTCAGGAGGGTATCCAGAAGGAGCCGATGCTCATCGTCCCGAGGTTCCGTGATCCGGTAGTAGACCCACTGGTCCTCTCGCCTCGCCTCGACCCACCCGGCGGCGGCGAGGTAACGCAGGTGCCGCGAGGCCGTCGACTGCGACACATCCAGAAAGCGCTCCACCTCACACACGCAGAGCTCGCCGTATCTGTGCATCATGGCGAGTACCCGGAGCCGAATGCCTTCGGAGAGAGCCTTGAAAAGGTGGCTGAGATCGCTCATTGGGGTGCCCATAGAAGTTGTTTACCCGCTTACACGGGTAAGCTACTTTGGGCTGCCGCTGTAAGCAAGATCTTTCCCACCGTAGTGACCGGGCACGCGACGGGTAGCCGCAGGCGGGCCTGGGAGCTCATGTCTCCTGTCGCTCTAAGGTCCCCACGGGATTGGGCTCCTCCCCGGCTGTGGGAGCGCGAGAGGCAACGATCCCGATTCTGCCAGCTGGCAGATCGAGACCCGGAACCGTGTCAGTCGCAGCGACTCGACACTGTTTCTGTCACTGTCGGCACGGCAAAGAGGAACGGCCCCGCACCAACTGCCTACAGAACCGCTTCTTCCATCAATCGGGGCGCCGGGATTTGTCGTCGTTATGTCCGTGGGCGAAGCCATGGACGCACCCGGGACCTCCTGCCGTCGAGCCGAAGGCGAGACCTTGAGCGGGCGCAGCTTGCGAAGTACCCCACGCCGATTCAGTGGCGTTGTCACTGACGCTGACACCGTCCGTCACCAGCCGGCCATGGGACCGATATCCATCCGCGAAGGCGAAGCGCCCGGCCCGAATCGAATACTCGATGAACGTCTGACCCCGAAGCAGGAGAGCTGCCTCAAGTCGGGCGTATTGTTGGCAGGAGTGACGGAATGATCGACAGGCGGTCAGCGCCAGCTTGCACTGGTTCTCAAACCGGATTTGCAGCAGTCCCCTCAAGCCCCTCTCGGTCCGTATAGGCAGGTAACAGTTTGGGGAACACCTCATTTCGGCTGTTGGAGCTCCTCCCGCGTCTTTCGAAGACATTCGTGGTACTCACTACGCATATTTGCGCTCTCGTTACTTCTCTCTTCGTATAGGTCGCAAGAGGCCTCCACCAACATCCGCTCGTGCGCCGTGAGGTCAGATAGGTCGGGCTCGGCACGCTGCAGGCCTGTCGCCTTTACCCGCTCTAACTCCGATTTACCATGATCGCCCTCAGGCTTCGGTGTGGGCACTTGTGCTGGTTGTCTAAGCGGCTCGGGTGGATTTGTACCAACAGCCGACGAGTGAATCCAGGCATATTCTGCTCTTCCCGCTAGTCGAAAGGCGTACCACGCTCCAGACGCGAGCTCGACCTGAACCGGGTCTCCCCGGAGAAACGATCCTACTATCATGGACGAGGTACTCGGGCCTGCCCGCACGTCCGCTCGCTCGACTGTGACATACCGGATGTAGTACAATCGGGGGGCAACTACCTGCGGGGCCGTATCCTGCGGCGTGAACTCACTCTCCGTCCTCTGGACATCGGCGCTGACATCAGTATCCGGCTCTGACCGTGAAGCCAGAACCGCTACGAAGACGATGATAGACGCAGCACCGATTAGGGCCAGCAGCCATTTGTACGAAGCGGGCATCGTCGTTCGCCTCGGGGGGCTCGGCGGCCGATGCGAAGAGCTGGCGGATCGGGTAGTCCCCATTGCTGTGCCTGCCGACCCTTGATCTGTGCCGGAAGTGCTTTCAAAGGGGGATCTGCGCTGCTCGTATTCTCCGTTGTCCGTTCCGCGACGCCCTATATCACTACGTCCTTGCCCAGCCGCAGAACGCTGTGTCGGATGCTCAGACCGTGTGCCTCCACCGATGGTCGGCTCGACGCCAGCGAGCGAATCAACTAGAGCTTTGTGCTCCGAAAGCCATTGAAACGCAGTATTGATGGTCTTGAAGCGGGCTTCGGCTTCATGTTGGGCCTTGCTTCCGTCTCCGAACCTGTCTGGGTGCCACACCTTAGCCAGGAAGCGGTACTTCTCCTTCACATCCTGCCAGGACGCACCGACTTCTAGCTCAAGGACCGCGAGGTTCCGTGCAGCATCGTCCAGGATTAGCGACATTTCAACTGACTCTCGGTCGGCTTCCGCGAGACAAGGGCAACGTCAGAACTTCATGGCGCGGCACGAGCGCAACCTAGCTGCCACCGAGATTCAAATACAGACGATAATTGCCTGCTCCGGTTGCGCCCACCGGGTCAGCGCCAGTGCTGCAAGACGCCTACAAGAGCCTGTTCCGTCGCCCGCAGGACGTAGCCGGGGAGCTCACCTGCGTCTCGCGCAGGGGGGTCTGCCGAGTCGAAAGGCTGAGGCCGGGCTCAGTGTCGATGTCAGTGTCCTGTCACTGTTTCTGTCACTGTTGGCACAGTCGCAATAAGCGGCCCTGCCGTAACTACCGACAGCGCAGCTTTTTACCTC
>JARRPS010000162.1:0-5176 GCA_037382625.1 Gemmatimonadota bacterium
GCGGAGGCCGAGGGCAAGTTCGTGGCCAGCTTCAGCGGTCAGCAGTTCGTGCTGCCCGACGGATTCGCGAACCAGCTGCTGGCGCAGACGGTCGCGGCACGCGGCGGCGAGGGCCCTCCCACCGCCGCGGACAGTGCCGAGCTGCGGGAGAACCTGGACGATATCATCGCTTCGCGATTCGGGGGCGGAGATTCCGACGAAAATGAAGACGATGGGCCCCGACCCGGCCCGACGCAGTGCCACGACATCACCCTCTATCCCGAGATCGGGCTTGCCGGAGGCGCCTGCGAGGGGTACGGCCTGCTGCTCGACATCACGGACCCGGTGAATCCGAAGCGGATCGACGCCGTGGCCGATTCGAACTTCTCTTACTGGCACTCGGCCACCTTCAGCAACGACGGCTCGAAGATCCTGTTCACCGACGAGTGGGGCGGCGGAGGCGGTCCGAAGTGCCGCTTCGACGACCCGATGGAGTGGGGAGCGAACGCGATCTTCACCGTCCATGACGGCGCGATGAACTTCCAGTCGTACTACAAGATGCCCGCTCCGCAGACCACTCTGGAGAACTGCGTCGCCCACAACGGGTCGATGATCCCGATCCCCGGCCGCGACGTAATGGTGCAGTCCTGGTACCAGGGAGGCATCTCTGTCTTCGACTTCACGGATCCCGCGAACCCGGTCGAGATCGCCTTCTTCGACCGCGGTCCCACGGATCCCGATCAGCTGGGCGCCGGCGGTTCGTGGTCGGTCTACTGGTACAACGGCGTGATCGTGAGCTCCGAGATCGCCCGCGGCCTGGACATCCTGGAGCTGACCCCGAGTCCGTATCTGACGAAGAACGAGATCGAGGCGGCGAAGACGGTGGTGCAGGATCATCTGAACGCGCAGGGCCAGCAGATGTTCAAGTGGCCCGCCTCCTTCGCGCTGGCTCGGGCGCAGGTGGACCAGATGGCGCGGGCCGGCACGCTGTCCGCCGAGCAGGTGGCGCGCACGCAATCGGCGCTGAAGGAGCTCGAGACGGCCTCACCCGATGAGCGCAGGAACGCGCTGATGAACATGGCCGCGCACCTCGAAGAGCTCGCGGCGGACGCCGCGGATCCGACCCGCCTGAACGAGCTGGCGGGCACGCTGCAGAAGCTCGCGTCGATGTAGGCGCCGACCGCGGCGGGGACCCCGCAGGCCTGTGAGAAGCGCCCGGCGACCGCTCGCCGGGCGCTTTCTCGTTCCCGGCGCCGGCTACCGGCAGGTCGCGTTGGCGGAGCAGATCTCGATATCCCCGCACCAGATGCACTTCTTCATCGGATACATCAGGGCTATCGGCTCCACCGAGCCGGAGTAGTAGCCGACGATCGTCACCTCGTCGCCCGATCGGCCCTCCGGCGTATCGATGTGGATGCGCTCCAGCCAGCCTTCGTCGCTCGTGAACAGCTTCACGCCGATCCTCTGGCCGTTGACGCGGAAGTAGACCTCCCCCGCGGTCTCGACACGATCCAGTTCGGCAGCGCGCGCGCGGTCCTGGATTCTGACGAGGCTCTGGATTCTCGCCAATTCCTGCACCCTGGCAGCCTCGTCGAGGCCTTCGATTTCCATCTCCCCGACCGCCTCGTCCAGGTCCCGAATGAACTCGTCCCGCAGCACGCCGGTGCCATCGGCGTCCAGCGCCGCGGGCAACCAGAACGGAGGCTCGGGAAGAGTCCTCGGACTCGTGGAGCCCTCGCCGTGGATCCACACCTGGGATCCTTCCGTGCCGATCCGCACGCCAAAGACCTCGACCTCCTGGTCCGGATTCGTACGCACGGTCACGTCGATCCAGGGAAGATCCCTGGCCTGATACTGCGCACCCGTCGGACCCTGGCTCCAGTCCTTCCAATCCACGGAGGGAAGCCGGTTCCTGTTGCAGCACGATCCGACGGCCAACGCCACGGCCAGCACGAGGAAGAGGGCTTTCTTCATGTGTCCTCCTGGCTACGGGAATCAGTCCACGTCACCCAGCGAATTCCGCATGCCCCACCCCGGATCGAGGGAGTCCAGTTTGAGCGCACATTTTTTCACCCTCGCGCGCAGTTCCCGCTCGACATCGGTCGCGCCGAGTCGCTGTGCGAGCAGAAGCGGCAGGTAGAGATCGGAGGCGACCACGTAGCCGGCAGCTCTCTCCGTTCCTAGCATCGCCGCGGCTTCGTCGAGGCTTTCGCGGGCCGCGATCGGATCGGGAGAAGCCGCATGGGCGGCGAAGATCCCCTGCCACAAGGGAGGCACCTCCAGACCGTGCTCGTCCCAGTCTTCGAACCACTCCTCCCACAGGTCCGGCGTATGCACGAGCGCCGGTCCTGTGTAGCCGAGAGTCGCCAGCCGCAGGGCGACTCGGTCCGCCGCCGGCAGTGGCGCATCGTCCCAGACGCGCCGCAGGCGGTCGAGCCGGTCGGAAACGGCAGGCCCGGCCTCGCCCAACGTCCCGAGCGAAAGCAGGGCCAGCAGGGAGTGATACGAGTCGAACAGGACGATGGAACGATCCGGGTCACGCGGGTCCTCGATGCTGGCCGAATAGTCGCTGAGGGACTTCTCGATGATCTCGACACCCGCGGCGGCTTTGCCCGTGGCGAGGAACGGATTCGCGGCCGCCGTCGGGGGCGGCGAACCGGTCGGCGACCGCCAGTCCCCCAGCTCCCGCAGGGCCCGTTCCGTCATGGCCACGGCCGCGGTGGCATCGCCTCGCGCCAACTCGAAGGAAGCGAGCGTGATCCGTTCCTGTGGCGTCGTGTCCCTTCGCATCGACAGGGCCCGGCCGAAGTGCTGCCGTGCCAGGGCCGTTAGCGAGTCGCGGCGGGTCCGGTCGGATTCGCACCGGGACCGTTCCCTCTCCCAGATCAGAAACTCGGCGAGCGCCACGTGGTGGCGCGGCTGGTCCAGCCTTATCCTCGTATTCCGGTCGAGCAGCTCGAGCGTGTTCGCGTGCATCGCGGCGGCGCCGGCGCGCGTCGTCGAGTCGCCCGGCAGCTCTCCCCGCCGCGCAGGTGTCCAGCCGATCGTGTCGGCCCAGACGATCGGGCAGAAGTAGTGCTGCTCAACCGCTTCCCGGGTCACCCAGGGGGGAACGGGATCGCCGCCGGGTGGCTCGAAGCCGGGGCAGTGCCCGAGGTACGCCGCCTCGGCGATCTGGCGATCGATCTGGTTCAGGCTCCCCCAGGCCAGCTCCCAATTCGGATTGAAATGGTTCGCCGTCCGGAATACCTCCCGGGCCACGTTCAGGTTCTGGCGGGGCAGCAGTCTGCCGTCCTCAGCCTCCGCCAGCATCAGGTCCTCGAACTCGACCGATCCACGCAGAACGAGCAGCTCGAGGTCGGTCGAATCGGCCTCCAGGAGCTCGTCATACCGGGACCTCGCGAGATCGTAGTCGCCGCTCCAGAAGGCGCGGAACGCGGCGACCGCATCCTGTTCCCGCGGCCGGAGCCGATCGTCCGTGCCCCACCATTCCGCCTTCACCGCATGGTGCTCGATGCGGGGTCCGAGCTCCGTCAGCCGTTCGGGATTCTCCACCGTCTGCCAGTACATCGTCTCGGCGAGCAGGTGGTGCGCGAGAGCGAAGGTCGAGTCGCGGGCGAGTGCGGATTCGAGGCTATCGTGTGCCTCGGTCAGCCGCCACCGCCACAGCGCGTCGCGTCCGGCGAGGAACTCCTGCAGCGCGACGTGATCGGGCGATCGAGCCCGCAGCGTAGGATATTCGCGGGGATCGCCGTCGAGCCCGAGCAGATCCATGGCGATCTCCGCCGTCAGG
The DNA here is from genome assembly GCA_037382625.1 of Gemmatimonadota bacterium. Taxonomy (GTDB): domain Bacteria; phylum Gemmatimonadota; class Gemmatimonadetes; order Palauibacterales; family Palauibacteraceae; genus Carthagonibacter. The sequence continues at coordinate 3,773 of JARRPS010000162.1, forward strand.
AGGCTCAGACTGTCGGGACGGCCGGCGGCGGTGAAGTCTCCCGCGTCGCGGCCGGCGCGGTCCTGGCGCAAGGCTTGAATCCGGACGGTGCTCGCCCCGGCCTGTTCGCCCCCGCCGGCCGGTACTCCCAGTTCGAACGCCTGGACCATGACGAGGTAGTCGGACCCAGTCTCGTTGGCCAGGCTGGTGCCGAACAGCAGGGACGACCGCGGCACGCCCGCCACCTGGAGATCTGCCGTCGGCCCCTGGATGGCCGCCTCGTGAACGACCGTGATCGAGCGCCAGCCTCTCAGCTGGTTGCGCAACTCGTCGGCGGCAGCCCGCGCGAGGGCCTGCTCGCTGTCCGAGGCGCCCTCTCTGGAATAGTCGACCACGAGGTAGCGGGGCACCGGGCCAGCGACTCCGGACTCCGAGGACGACCAGTCGCGGAGGGCGAACAACGCCGCCACCGCGATCAATGCCGAAGCCACAGCGATCGCGATGCGCGCACGGTCCACGTGCTGCCGCGGAACGCCCAGCTTCCGCAGCAGCAGGCGGGGGAGATCCTGGAATCGACCGCGCGCGAGATCCAGCGCCTCCGCCATCTGCTGTCCCGTCTGGAACCGGAACTCGGGATCCTTGTGCATCGCTGTCGCGACGACCGAGTCGGCGGCCGGCGAGATCTCCGGCCGGAGCGACCGGATCGAGGGAGGTGTCTCCAGCATGTGCTGAACCAGCATCGCCCGCACGTTGTCCGCCGCGAACGGAGCCGAGCCGGTGAGCGCTTCGTACAGTACGCAGCCGAGCGAATAGATGTCCGAGCGCCCGTCGATGTCCGTCACTCCGCTGGCCTGCTCGGGGCTCAGGTAGGCCGGCGTGCCAAGCGCGATCCCCTCCGCCGTCAACGTCTCGAGGACATCGCCGGCGAGATGCGCGATCCCGAAGTCCGCGAGCAGCGCGTGGTCCCCGGACAGCAGGATGTTGCCGGGCTTCACGTCGCGGTGAATGACGCCGTGCGTGTGCGCATGGGCGAGAGCGTCGGCGATCTCCCGCGCGATGCGGAGCGCGTCGGCCTCGGGGAGCGCGCCCTCGCGCTCGATGCGATGGCGCAGCGATCCTCCCTCGACGAACGGCATCACGTAGTACAGCAGCCCCCCGGCCTCGCCGGAATCGTGCAGCGGGAGGATGTGCGGGTGCGTGAGGCCGGCGACGAGCTCGATCTCGCGCTGGAATCGCTCGCCGCCGATCTGCTCCGACAGCTCCGGCCGCAGCACCTTGATCGCGACGGTCCGGTTGTGCTTCAGATCGTGCGCGCGGAAGACCACGGACATGCCGCCGCGCCCGATTTCCCCCTCGATGTGATACCGGTCACCGAGCGAGGTTCGCAGGGTTTTCTCGAGATCGGCCAAGTCGCCCTCCCATGTC
>JARRPS010000163.1:0-7278 GCA_037382625.1 Gemmatimonadota bacterium
CCCGAAGACCCGCAACACCTGATCGGCGACCAGGCTACGGACCTGGCGCTCCATCGGAACTCTCCGGGGTATCGGCTGATCCTGAACAACGTCCTCTATCCCGCGGCGAAGAAGAAGGCACTGAAGACATGAACGTGAACGGCTCGAATGCCGGCGGTGGCTCTTCCTCCTTCGTGGCCCCCTCCCGGCTGGAAGGACTGCCGCCGTATCCGCTCGCTGCGGTTCCTGACATCAAGGCTCGACTTAGGGCCGCGGGTCAGGTCGTCTACGACTTCGGGGTGGGGGACTCCGGTCTTTCCGTACCGGATGTCGCCGTGGCGACGTTGCAGGCCGCGGCCGCGGACCCCGCGCTCCAGGGAGATGGTTTCCAGCGCGGCCTGCCCAGGTTTCGGGAAGCGGTCGCGCTATGGCTGGAGCGGAGGTTCGGGGCCCCGGTCGATCCCGATTCAGAAATCCTCCCCGTCATCGGCAGTAAAGAGGCGATCGCTCTCCTGGCGTTCGCGGTGCTCGATCCCGGGGATACGGCACTCGTTCCCGATCCCGGGTACGCTCCCTACTTCGGAGGCTCCTATTTCGCGGGCGCCCGCATCGTGCGGGAGCCCCTTCTCCGGGAGAACGGTTTCCTGGTGCCTCCCGATCGGATCCTCAGGGCCCCGGGACGACTTCGTGTGGTGTACCTGAATTACCCCAACAACCCGACGGCTGCCTCCCCGGATCGCTCGTATCTCGAGGAGGTCGTGTCGGCCTGCGCGGAGCGCGAAGCGGTCCTGCTCTGGGACAATGCCTATTCGGAGGTGACGTTCGACGGGTACCGGGCCCCCGGCCTGCTGGAGGTGCCGGGCGGGCGTGAGACGGGTATCGAGCTGCACTCCTTCTCCAAGAGCTGGAACATGACCGGGTGGAGGCTCGGCTGGGCGACCGGGAATCGCGAGGTCATCGCCTCGCTTCGGCGGGTGAAGACCTTCTTCGATTCCGGCTCGTATCTGGCGATCCAGGCGGCGGGCGCCGCGGTCCTCGAGGAGTCCGATCGCTGGACGGCCCGGACGGTGGACCGGCTGCGGGAGCGTCGCGATGCCGCCGTGCCCGCGTTCCGGGCCGCGGGATTCGAGCTCGAAGTTCCGAAGGCTACCCTCTATCTGTGGATGCGAGTGCCGGGAGACGAGGACTCCGAGTCGTTCTGCCTGCGTATGCTCGAGGAGGCGCATGTGGTCCTGCTTCCCGGCTCCGCGCTGGGCGAGGGCGGAGAGGGGTACGTGCGCGCGTCTCTCACCCTGGACCCCGATCGATACGCGGAGGCGTGCGCCCGGTTGAGCCGGGTGCTCTGAGCGCGCCTCTACCATGAACGATCCGCGTTCCGTCAGCCTCGTCTCGGAGGCCAAGCGCCGGTACCGTCGTGCCTGGTGGACGGGCATCGTGCTTTCGGCGGTTCTGCACGTCGTGCTGTTCGCGTGGGTCGCCCGGGAGTTTCGGTTGAACGCGGCGCGCTTCGAGGCGATGCCGCGGGCTGTCCGGCCCCCGGAGGGGATCCAGGTGATCGAGGTTCGACCCGTCACGCCGGAGGAAGTCGAGCTTCGCGACGACCGTCGACTGATCCAGCTGCCACCGGACCCCGAGGAACGGACCCGCCCGCCGGAGCGAGATCCGACGCCGAGCGGGGTTCCGACTCCGATGAGCGGTGGACGGGACGAGCAGGGGATGGGCATGACGAACGCGGAGAAGTTGCAGCCGCGGGAGGGGGACTCGCGCCTGTGGAAGGACTTCGAAGAGGAGCAGATGCCGGAGTACATCCAGAGTCGATGGGCGCGAGCCGAGGGAGCGATTCGGGCGCGTCTCTCGCAGATGTTGGACAGCCTCAATCTCTCCGAAGAGCAGAGGAGGAAGGCGCTCGACTGGCTCACCGGGGAAGACGACGAGGAATGGGGGGTCACGCCCGATGGCCTCGTGCTGGGAGGAACCGTGATCCCGATGGACGTCGGGTCGATGTTCGCCGAGGAAGGGCCGCGAGGTCGGGAGGCCCGGGCGGCCGAACGGGACCGGGCGCTGATCGGTCAGCAGGATCGGCAGAGCGACATCGACGAGACGCTGGAGGAGCGGAATCGGGCGATCGAAGCCAGACTCGCCGAGGAAAGGGCCCGTGCCGCACTCGCCGATTCGGCGGCGGCCGAGGATTCCTCCAAAACCGCAGGATCTTCCGGAGATCCATGAGCTGCGGCGTGCAGAGGCACCTCGCCACGCTCCCGTCATCGGGTTAGACTATCGCACCGTCGCCCGAATGACCCTCACAACCCCCGGATCGATGAGCGAATCACCCGCCGGACCGCCGCTGGAATCACGCTACGACCCATCCGAGATCGAGCCGGCGTTGTACGCCCGCTGGATCGGACGGGATGCCTTTCACGTGGAGGCGTCCGCGGCGTCCGACCCCTACGTGATCGCAATTCCTCCGCCGAACGTGACGGCCGCTCTCCACATGGGTCACGGGCTCAACAACACGATACAGGACGTTCTGATCCGTTTCGAGCGGATGCGCGGCAGGGACGCGATGTGGATTCCAGGCACCGATCACGCGGGAATCGCCACCCAGAACGTCGTGGAGCGCCAGCTGAAGAAGGAAGGCCTCAGCCGTCAGGATCTGGGTCGCGAGGCCTTCGTAGAGCGCGTCTGGGAGTGGGTCGACACCTACGGGAACACGATCATCGAGCAGCTCAAGAAGATCGGCTGTTCGTGCGATTGGGAGCGGACCCGATTCACGCTCGATCCGGGCCTGTCGCGGGCGGTCCGCGAGGTATTCGTGCGGCTCCACGAGAGGGGCCTGATCTATCGCGGCAACTACATCATCAACTGGTGTCCGCGTTGTCATACGGCGCTTTCGAACGAAGAGGCCGAGCACCAGGAGACGGAGGGCAAGCTCTGGCATATCCGCTATCCGCTCGCCGACGCTCCGGAGCGCTGGATCACCGTCGCCACCACCCGCCCGGAGACGATGCTCGGCGACACCGCCGTAGCCGTAAACCCGCAGGACGCTTCGAAGGGTGAGTTCGTCGGACGGGAGGTGGAGCTTCCGCTCACCGGGCGCCGGATTCCGGTCATCGCCGACGAGTTCGTGGACCCCGAGTTCGGCTCCGGTTTCGTGAAGGTCACGCCTGCGCACGATCCGAACGACTTCGAGATCGGCAGGCGCCATGGCCTCGAAGAATTGAACATCATGCACGGCGATGGGACCCTGAACGAGAACGCTCCCGAGGCCTTCCGGGGGCTGGATCGATTCGAGGCTCGGAAGCGAGTCGTGGGTGCACTCGACGAGGCCGGCCTGCTCGAGAAGGTGGAATCGCACGTACACGCGGTCGGCCACTGCTATCGCTGCGACACGGTCGTGGAGCCCCGACTCAGCCTCCAGTGGTTCGTGCGTATGAAGCCGCTCGCCGAGCCGGCGCTGGCTGCATATCGCGACGGGGACCTCCGATTCTATCCCGACCGGTTCGGTGCGACCTACGAGCATTGGATGACGAACGTCAGAGACTGGTGCATCAGCCGTCAGCTCTGGTGGGGGCACCGGATACCGGTATGGTACTGTCGCGACACCGGCTGCGCGGAGGTCGCCGTTTCCCGGGACGATCTGGACTCCTGCCCGGCGTGTGGCGGCGAGGTGGATCAGGATCCCGACGTGCTGGATACGTGGTTCAGCTCCTGGCTGTGGCCGTTCAGCACCCTCGGGTGGCCGGAAGAGACGCAGGACCTCGAGGTCTTCTATCCGACTCACACGCTCAGCACCGCTCCGGAGATCCTCTTTTTCTGGGTCGCCCGTATGGTGATGGCAGGACTCGAGTTCCGCGGCGAGATCCCGTTCGCCGACGTGCTGCTCCACGGTACGGTCCGGGATGCCAGCGGTCGACGGATGTCGAAATCGCTGGGCAACGGCATCGATCCGCTCGAGGTGGTCGAGCGGTTCGGAGCGGACGCGATGCGGTACACGCTCGTGAGCGCGGCCGCGCTCGGCACCGATATTCAGCTGGACCACGAGGACCTGGAGTCTTCGTTCCGGGTCGGCCGGAACTTCGCCAACAAGCTGTGGAACGCGGCGCGATTCGCTCTCGTCTACCTGACCCCGGAAGACATGGCCCGCGATCCGCACGCGACCCCGCTCGAAATCGCGGACCGATGGATTCTCTCCCGGCTCGCGCGTGCCACCGAGGAAGTCACCGACGGCCTGGAGCGGTTCCGACTCCACGAAGCCGCCGACGCAGCATACCACTTCGTCTGGAGCGAATTCGCCGACTGGTACGTCGAGCTGGTCAAGGACCGGCTGCGGGGCGAACGAGGCGATGCGAGCCGCGATGCGGCCGCCGCCACCCTGGCGACTGTGATCGACGGCTGGCTTCGGCTCCTTCATCCGATCATGCCCTTCCTGACCGAAGAGCTCCATTGCCACATGCCTGGGCGCAGCATCGAGGACACGCTGCTCGCCGGCCCGTGGCCGGCAGCCGATCGGGAACGCGACCCGGACGCGGAGGCCGTGTTCGGAGCCCTGCAAGAGGTCGTGGGAGCGGTGCGCAACCTCCGTTCGGAGTACTCCATCGATCCAGGACGTCGCATCGAGCTTCTCGTGATCGATCCGTCGCCCGCCCTCGCCAGAGCGATCGATCTCGAAGGCCGCGGTCTTTCACAACTCGCCAGACTCGCATCCCTGCAGACCGAGGCGGCGGTTCCCGCAGGCGAGCCCGGGGCGCACGCCGTTCTTCGTGCGGGCGGCGAGATCTTTCTGCCTCTGCGGGACGTGATCGATCTCGACCGGGAGCGCGAGCGGCTCGTCGACGAGCTCGATCGTCTCGGGGGTCTCCTCGCGGGTGCTCGGAAGCGCCTCACGAATCCCGGCTTCCTCTCCGGTGCCCCGGCGGAGGTCATCGAGAGGGAACGTGAGAAGGCCGACTCCCTGGAGCAGCGGCACCGCCGGCTGCTCGAGAAGAGGGCGGCATTCGGACCGGAGTGAGAATGGGTCGAGTTTCCGTGACCCGGGCCTCCGGTTGTCGCGTCGTGCTCGTCTCACTGGCGGCGGGCTGTGCCAATATCGAGTCGCCTCCGGGCACGGGCCCCGACTTCGAACCGCCGAGCGTGGTCGAACGCTATCCGGCACCGGGCGCGATCGTCCCCGAGGCGTCACGGACCTGATTCGGAACCGCACCCGCCAGGTCATCGAGTGGACCTTCAGTACCGGCCCGAACATTCCCGAGACCCGAATCGATGGGATCGTCTACGACCGTGTGACGGTCGCGGGTGTCCCCGATGCGCGTCTCCTGTTCCTCGCCGCGGATTCCGTTCCCTACAGCGTGGTCAGCGATACGGGCGGAGTGTACGGAATGCGGTCTCTTCCCCCGGACGAGTACACCGTCTTCGCCTTCATGGACCAGAACCGGAACCGGAGACTCGATCCGGCGTCGGAGCCCTGGGACAGCGCGAGCGTGAGCCTTCCAGAATCGAACAGCCGATTCGCGATCGATCTGTGGATGGTTCCGCCCGACAGCACGCCACCGCGTCTGCTCTCCGCCGTCGCTTTCGATTCTCTGACGCTCGCCCTCGAGTTCGATGAGCCGCTGGATCCGGAGGCCTCGCTGGAGGAGGCCGTCGTGACGGTGCTCGGTCCCCCCGGCTCCGTTCCGTTCCGCGTGACCGACCTGCAGGTCGGAGAACCGGCAAGCTTGCCACGTGGCGAATCCGACACGGTAGTCGTTCGCGACTCGCTCGATGCGTTCGATCCCGATCTACGGCCCGACTCGACGACCGCTCTCGACACGGCGGCCGCTCGCGACAGCCTCGATCGGACCCGCCCGGGCGTGAGTCCGGACGCCCGGCGGGCTGACGTCTCTGCCTCCGATTCCCTGGCCGCGGATACGACGGCGGTTCAGGAAACCGGTGCCGCCGGTCCGCAACGGCTGCAGAGTACCGAATTGCGGGACCGACCGTTCCCGACTCTGGTCGTGCGACTGGAGCAGCCGCTGACGGAAGACACCTTCCGAGTGAGGGCGACCGGGATTCCCAACCTCAGGGGACTTCGGGGCGGGGGAGACACGACCTTCGTCTACGTCGCACCCTTACCAGCCGTCGCCCCGGGCGCAGACCCCGATTCGGCAGGGGGAATCGACCTCGGACTCGAAGAGGCAGGCCGCGCGGGGGGAGACACGGTGCCCCTGCCGGAGCCGGCCGAAGCGGATCGCGCTGCAGGCGATCCCATCCCGCTTCCCGGAGACTCGACGTCGGTACCTGCTCCGGATTCTCAGGTCCAGCGCACGGAACCGCGTACACCCGCGGACGGGGACGGTTGACATCAATGAGCGATCCGAGACGTGCGCTCCCGTCCGTCGATCAGCTGCTTTCCGAGGCAGCCGGCGGGGACTGCACCGCCCGGTGGGGCCGAGAAGCCACCGTGGATGCGTTGCGGGCGGTGCTCGAGGAAGCGAGAGAGAATCTGGCAGGGACGACGGACGCCGTCTCGGTCGTGCCGGATCCGAAAGAACTCATTTCGAGCGCTTCGTCGCTTCTCGAGCGACGGGCCATTCCGAGCTTGCGGCCGGTACTGAACGGCACCGGTGTCGTGCTGCACACGAATCTCGGGCGGGCGCCGCTCTCTCGGTCGGCGCTTGCCAATATCGATCGGGTCGGCCGCGGATACGCGAATCTCGAGTACGACCTGAGATCCGGTGGGCGCGGTGGGCGCGACCAGCATTGCGTGGAGCGCATCTGCCGTTTGACCGGTTCCGAGGATTCGCTGGTCATCAACAACACCGCCGCCGCCGTCGCGCTGGTCGTGAACGGACTCGCGAGGCACGGGCATGTCGTCGTTTCTCGCGGTGAACTCGTCGAAATCGGCGGCTCGTTCCGTCTTCCCGGCATCATCTCCGCCTCGGACGGGGTGCTGGTGGAAGTGGGGACGACCAACCGGACCCGGGCCGACGACTACCGGGATGCGATCGGGCCCGAGACGGCACTGCTGATGAAGGTGCATCGCTCGAATTTCCGAATCGAAGGATTTACCGAGGAGGTTGCGCTCGGGGAGCTTGTCGCGATCGGACGTGAGGCCGGCGTTCCGGTCGTCCACGACCTGGGATCGGGGTTCCTGTTGTCGGGACGGGTGGCCGGGCTGCCCCCCGAGCCGACACCGCGGGACTCCGTCGCGGCAGGCGCCGATCTCACTCTCTGGAGCGGGGACAAACTGCTCGGAGGACCCCAGGCCGGCATCCTTCATGGAAGAAGGGACCTGATCGGGCGCTTACGGAAGAGTCCTCT
>JARRPS010000164.1:0-5108 GCA_037382625.1 Gemmatimonadota bacterium
CTCCTCGGCCAACGCGTAAGCCTCCGCGGAAGGCGTCAGTGGAAGGCCCGTCTCAGCTACGGCCCCGGGCGGTGGCGGTGCTTTCGCATTCGCGGCCGGAAGATCGACCTGCGTCTCGGGAGGTGTCGTTCCCGAACTGGCACAGCCGGTCATGGCGACCGTAGCTGCTGCCAGCAACCAGCGGCTCCTACGGGGGAGATGCATCGGATTCTCCGTGGATAGAATGATCCCGTCGAGGCCGAAAAGACGACCTCGGAACAGCGAAACAAGACAACGCGAAAATGTACAGCCGGATCGGGCCGGCGTACACCGCGAACCGAGATCGGGGATTCGCGCTGTAAGCGCCGGTCACCGCCTCAGCTCGCGAGCATCTGGCGAAGCACGGTCTGGAGGATGCCCCCATTCTGGTAGTACTCGAGCTCCACGGCCGTGTCGAGTCTGACAGCCGCCTCGAACTCGACCCTGGCGCCGTCCTCTGGGACCGCGGCGACGCGAACGCTTCCACCCGCTTCGAGTCCGTCGGAGATCCCCTCGATGTCGTAGGATTCCGTGCCATCGAGACCCAGGGACTCGGCGGTTGAACCGTTCGCGAACTGAAGGGGAAGAATTCCCATGCCGATCAGGTTGCTCCTGTGAATGCGCTCGTACCCGACAGCGATCACGGCCCGGATACCGAGTAGCGCCGGGCCCTTGGCGGCCCAGTCGCGCGAACTCCCGGTTCCGTACTCGTCTCCGGCGAGCACGATGAGGGGTACTCGATCCTCCGCGTAGCGCATCGCGGCGTCGAAGATCGACATCTCCCCGCCATCCGGAAGATGCCGGGTGAAGCCACCCTCGACACCGGGCACGAGTCGGTTCCTGAGCCGAACGTTCGCGAACGTGCCGCGCATCATGACCTCGTGGTTGCCACGACGCGAACCGTAGGAGTTGAATTCTGACGGGGGGACTCCGTGGCGCTCGAGGTATCGAGCAGCTGGCGAGTCTCGGGAGATCGCACCGGCCGGCGAAATGTGGTCGGTCGTGACCGAGTCTCCTACGCTGACGAGCACCCGTGCGCCGTGAATGTCACCCGGCAAGTCGGGCTCGGCCGACATGCCTTCGAAGAATGGGGGCCGCCGCACGTAGGTCGATTCTTCGACCCATGCGTAGCGCTCTCCCTCGGGAACGGGCAGGGACCTCCACTGATCGTCGCCGCGGAATACGTCGGCGTATTGCTCGCGGAACTGCTCGGTCCGGACCGAAGTGCGAATGGCCTCGCGGATCTCCTCCTGGTCAGGCCAGATGTCGGCCAGATAGACATCCTGGCCATCCCGCCCCCTGCCGATGGGTTCGGTGGCGAGGTCGATGTCCATCGTTCCGGCGAGAGCGTAAGCCACCACCAGGGGCGGGGACGCGAGGTAGTTGGCCCGGGTATCCGGATTGATCCGGCCCTCGAAGTTCCGATTGCCCGAGAGCACCGCGCAGACCGCGAGGTCCCCTTCTCGTATCGCATCCGAGATCGGGGCAGGGAGGGGCCCGCTGTTTCCGATGCAGGTCGTGCACCCGTAACCGACGACGGCGAATCCCAACGCCTCGAGGTCGGGCAGGAGACCCGCAGTGCGCAGATATTCCGTAACCACTTTCGAACCGGGGGCGAGACTCGTCTTGACCCAGGGCTTCCGTTCGAGGCCGAGAGCGACCGCCTTCTTCGCCACCAGTCCGGCGCCCACCATCACGCTGGGATTGGAGGTGTTCGTGCAGCTGGTGATCGCCGCGATCACGACGGAACCGTCGGCGACGTCGAACGTCGTCGGCTCGCCCTCCAGCGTCTCCCAGGAGACGGAGGCACTTCGGATGTGAACGGGAGATGTCGATGCACTCGCCGTGCCCCCCTCCGCCAGCATCCGACCACCGGGGCCTCCGTTGCCGGCGGCGCCCCGAAGCTCGGTCAGCCAGCGTTCGAAGGAACGCTTCGCGTGGGTGAGCGCGATTCTCTGCTGCGGAAGTTTGGGCCCGGCGATGCTCGGCTCGATCGTCTCGAGGTCGAGGCTCAGGGTATCGGTGTATTCGGCGGCCTGTGAGCGGGGCTCGTGAAAGAGGCCCGACTCTCGAGCATAGGTTTCGACGAGGGACACGTGCTCCTCGCTGCGCCCGCTGAACCTCAGGTACGAGAGTGTCTCCTCGTCGATCGGGAAGATGGCGCAGGTCGATCCGAATTCCGGCGACATGTTCCCGAGCGTCGCCCGGTCGGCGAGTGAAAGGGCGGGGAGACCGGGTCCGAAGAACTCGACGAATCGGCCCACCACGCCTCGCTGTCGGAGCATTTCGGTCACCCGGAGCACGAGATCCGTGGCAGTCGCGCCGTCGGGCAATCTGCCGTCGAGCCGAAATCCGATCACCTCGGGGACGAGAAAGCTGATCGGTTGACCCAGCATCGCGGCCTCCGCTTCGATGCCGCCGACCCCCCAGCCGAGCACGCCGAGACCGTTGATCATCGTCGTGTGGCTGTCGGTCCCGACCAAAGTGTCGGGGTACGCGATCCGCCCCGCCGCGTCGTTTCCGTCGAATACCACGCGTGCCAGGTATTCGAGATTCACCTGGTGAACGATACCGGTGCTCGGCGGAACGACCCGGAAATTGCCGAACGCCTCCTGTCCCCATCGCAGGAACTCGTATCGCTCCCTGTTGCGCTCGAACTCCTTCTCGGCATTGATCATCAGCGACGCCAGGAGCCCGAAGGAATCGACCTGTACGGAATGGTCGATGACGAGCTCGGAAGGCATCAGCGGGTTGATGCGCGACGGATCCCCTCCCAGCGCGGTCATCGCGTCCCGCATGGCCGCCAGGTCGACGACCGCCGGGACGCCCGTGAAGTCCTGCAGAATGACTCGTGCGGGGCGGAACGCGATCTCCCTCTCCTTCTCCGGTTCCCATGCCGCCAGGGCCGCGATGTCGTCGGCCGTGACGGAATGGCCATCTTCATGTCGCAGCAGATTCTCCAGCAGAATCCGGATGGAGAAGGGCAGCCGGCCGACTCTCCCGATGCCGGACCGCTCCAGCACCCCGACATCGAACATCGTGGCCTTCGTGCCGTCGGGCAGAGAGAATTCGCGCCGGGCTCCGAACGAGTCCAAGCTGAGTCTGGCAGAGTGGGACATGATCTTCCTTTCGAGTCCCCGGCTATCGGGCGCGACGGGAGTCTGCCGGGGAGAGGTCTGCGGTTCCATCCGTCGAGATCGAGCGAGGAAGAATATGCGGCCCGGACGTCCGGCCGTCGAGGCGTGCGCTGGCCGAGATCGACCGCCCGGGGAATATTGTCCCTCCGTATCGCGTCGGCAGGCGGCGCGTACGTGGGACACCCCGCGGGGGAGCGTGCATGGCGAGACGCTACAAGGCGGATCACCGGGGGCGGCTGTTCAACGCCGTCTGGCCGTTCACGCGCTGGTTCTTCTCGCTCGTGACCGCTACGGTCGGCGCGATCCTCTTTTTCGGCCTCAGCCGCACGGAAATCATCGGCAGGCGCAACGCGCTCCGGGCTCGGAACACCCTTCTGCTCTCGAACCATCAGTCGCTGATCGACAGCTTCCTGATCGGCTTCAGCGCCTACTACGGACCGGCGATCTATCGGCCGTGGCTGGCCCCCTGGAATCCAGCCGCGGAGGAGAACTTCTACAAGAACGCCTACCAGGGCTGGTGGTCGGACCAATGGAAGTGCATCCCGGTGGCACCCGGTCGCCGAGACATTCGCGCGCTCTACCGGATGATCCGCGCGCTCCGGGAGGGAACGATGATCCTCTTCCCCGAAGGAACCCGGACCCGGAGCGGAGAGGTCGGAAAGGGAAGACCCGGGGCGGGTCTCGTCGCCCTCGCCAATCGCCCGAACCTGATCCCGGTTACGGTGGTGGGAATGGACGACGTCCTCCCGATCGGCGCCGCGTGGCCGAGGCCGTTCCAGCGGGTCACGATCCTGTTCGGTCCGGCCATCGACTATTCGCACCTCGCCGGCGAAGAGCGGTCGAAAGAGTCGGCTCAGGCGATCGTCGACCTGGCCATGTCCTTGATCCGGTACCAGCACGACTGGATTCGCCGCTACCGGGAGGGAGAGGTCGGACGGGACTCACCTCCCTGGGTAGAGCCCGGGTACCTGCGAATCCTGGAGCAGAGCCGAGAGGCGGCCATGCTTGCGTCGAAGCGTCCGGAAGTGGAGAGTCTCCCGTCGCCGGACGGGTCACGAGCGACCGGAGCGAGCACGGCGTCCGAGGGCGCCAGTCCTGAAATTCTGCGAAAACCAGAGGAGCGATCTTCGAATGAGAGCCGTACTGGGAATCCTGATGATCGTAGCGACGGCGGCATGCAGTGAGGCCAGCCAGGAAACGGAGGCACCCGTGGTCGTAATGGAGACTTCGAAGGGCACCATCCACATTGAACTGTATCCCGAGGAGGCGCCGATCACGGTCGAGAATTTCCTCGCCTACGTCGATTCGGGATTCTACGACGGGCTGTCCTTCCACCGCGTCGTTCCGGGTTTCGTGATCCAGGGCGGCGGCTTCGAGGGAGACATGGTGAAGCGGGAGCCGACCCGGCCCGCGATCCAGAACGAATCAGACAACGGATTGAAGAACCTCCGCGGTACGCTGTCGATGGCTCGCCTGCCGTCGGCGCACAGCGCGACGTCCCAGTTCTTCGTCAACCTCGTGGACAATCCGGCGCTGGACCATGGAGGTCGGCCGGGGCAGACCTGGGGCTACGCGGTATTCGGTCGGGTGGTGGACGGGATGGGGGTGATCGACGAGATCGGACAGGTGAGAACGGGTCAGAAGGCCGGTATGGGAGATGTTCCCGTCGAGCCCGTGCTGATCATCCGGGCCTACCGAGACGACAGCTGAAGACGACGGCCCGGGAGGCTGCTCGCCCCCCGGGCCGTTTCTTTCGGGTAGAGGCCAGCCCCGGGTCGGTGCGCCTCAGGCGGCTCCCGCGGGGCTTCCCGCTCCCACCACTTCGGTGATCACTTCGAGCGCCATCTCCAGTTCGTCGCGAGAGACGACGAGTGGCGGGGCGATCCGGATCACCTGGTGATGCGTGTCGTTGCAAAGCACGCCGCGCTCCATCAGAGCGTTGCAGAAGGGACG
>JARRPS010000165.1:0-5084 GCA_037382625.1 Gemmatimonadota bacterium
ACCCTGTCCGTGTGGACCGGATACGCCGATGCGGGCCCGGCGGAAGTGGAGAGGTTCGTTACGGAGCCGGTCGAAGCGGCCCTGAGCCGTGTGCCCGGTGTCCGTTCCGTGGACTCGCGTTCGAGAGAGGGACAGTCGCTCGTGCGGCTCCAGTTCTACTGGGGCACTGACATGGAGTTCGCGATGCTCCACGTTCGCGAGCGGCTCGACAACCTGGTGGGAGTCCTGCCCGAGAGTTCGGACCGCCCCGTAATCCTGACCTCCGATCCCACGAACGATCCGATCCTCGCGCTCGCGGTGACCGGCGCGGATCTCGCCGAACTCCGAGACCTGGCCGACGCCGTGTTCAAGCGCAGACTCGAACAGCTGGACGGAGTCGCACTCGCCGCGATCACGGGCGGCCCCGTCCGGGAGATCCAGGTCGTGGTCCGACCGGATTTGCTGCAGGTGCACGGGGTGACGGTCGGAGAGATCACCGAAGCCCTGGACCGCGCCAACTACAGCGCGCCGGGCGGCACGATCAGGCGCGGAAGATTCCGCTACAGCCTGAGAACATTGGGCGAATTTCAGGGCGTGTCGGAACTGCAGGATGTCGTCGTGGCCCGACCGGCGGGAGGGGGCGTCGTGCGACTCCGTGACGTGGCCACGGTGGCAGAAGGGGAGGCCGAGCGGGAGACGATCGCCCGCTACGACGGCGTGCCCGCGATCGGCCTGCTGGTCTACAAGGAGGCGGGCTCGAACACCGTCCGCGTCGCCGAGGCGGTCGAGGAGACGCTCGTACAGCTGCGCGATGAGTTTCCGGGGGTGACGATCGAGATCGCCTCGAGTCAGGCGACCTTCATCCGGGACGCGATCTCGAACGTGGTTCAGGCGCTCGCGCTCGGCGGCGTCCTGGCGTTTCTCGTGCTCTTCCTCTTTCTTCGGGACCCCCGATATCCGATCGCGGTGGGCCTGGCGATTCCGATTTCCGTTCTGGCCGCCTTCTCGCTCTGCTACCTGTTCGATGTGAGCCTGAACGTGATGTCGCTGGGCGGGCTCGCGCTCGGCGTCGGGATGCTCGTGGACAACTCGATCGTCGTCCTGGAGAACGTCTTCCGACATCGAGAAGAGGAGGGCCGGGGCCCGGTGGAATCGGCCTCGATCGGAGCGCGAGAAGTGGCAGGTGCGATCACGGCCTCGACCCTCACCACGATCGCGGTGTTCGGCCCGGTGCTCTACGTGGAGGGCGTGGCGGGCGCGCTCTTTGCCGATCTCAGCCTCGCCGTCGCCTTCTCGCTGCTGGCGTCTCTGCTGGTCGCGCTGACTTTGCTTCCAGTTCTCGCCGCCAGGTTCGCCGTTCGTGGGGTCGGGCAATCCGGCGCGACGGACGACGCCACCTCGAACGCGAAGCCCGGGGTCGGAGGCCGTGCGGACGGGACGAGAGGCCGATTTCGCCGGATGGCCGGGGTGGTCGTCCGGGGCACACGATCCCTGCCCGGACGCATCCTGGGTATGCTCGGATTCGTCGGCCGCTCGGTGCTGCTCACCTTCCGGGATCTGTTCGGCGCCATCGCTCGCCTCCTCGAGCGGCTGACTCGCCCCGCTCTGGATGCCTTCGATCGGGCCTTCGGCCGGTTCACGGTTCACTACGAGACCATGCTTACCCGGGCGCTGGATCGGCGGGGCATGGTCGTGACCATGGCTGCGGCGAGCCTGCTTTTCGCGGTCTGGCTCGGTTCCACCTTGCCACGAGGGATGATGCCGAAGGTGGACGAGGGCGCATTCCGGGTCGAACTGAATCTGCCGGTCGGGACCCCGCTCGAGGCGACCGCCACCGCGGTCGAGCGACTCGAGGCTCGGCTGCTCCAGACCCCCGGCGTGGAAGCCGTGTTCGCGCGGATCGGACGGGCCCGAGAGGCGGAGATCGCGACGCGCGAGCTGAGCGGGCTGAACAGCGCCGCCCTCGAAGTCCGGCTCACGCCGGACGCGCCGGCTGTCGACGAAGTGGTGGGGGCGTTCCGGACCGGCGTGGCGGCGACCGGGATCGATCCGCAGGCCGTGTCGATCGAGACCGGCCGGAGCACCTCGCTCGGCCGTGCCCTGGGCGTTTCGGGCGCCGACCTGGCGGTTCGGGTCCGCGGTCAGAATCTGGACAGCCTCATCTCGGTAGCCGAGGAGGTGGTCGCGCGGCTGGAGGGAACGGAACTGCTCGCCGATGTCCGCATCGATCTCGAGGTCACGCAGCCTGAGCTGGAGATCGAGGTGGACCGCGCGGCCGCGGCCCGCTACGGGGTCTCCGTCACCGAGGTCGCGGACGCGATCGAGGGGTACCTCAGGGGGGTGGAGACCGAGCGTCCCTACACCGAATTTTCGGAGAAGATCGACATTCGAGTGTCCCTTCCGGAATCTCGGCGCACCGAGTTGTCCGATGTGCTCGCACTCACCTACGAAGGTGTGCCGATCGGCGAACTGGTGCGTGTGCGCCAGGGCTACGGCCCGGTCGAGATCCGCAGGGTGGACCAGAGCCGGACCGTGCAGGTGTTGGCGGATGTCCGCGGCGGGGGGCTGGATGAAGCGGTTCGGGAGGCCGAGAGCGCACTGGTCGGAATGCACGTTCCGCCCCTCACTTCGGTTCGTGTCGGTGGAGAGAACGAGGAGATGCGTGCGAGCTTCCGCTCGCTCGGCTTCGCCTTCGGTCTGGCGCTCTTCCTCGTCTTCCTGATCATGGCGGCCAAGTTCGAATCGCTCGTCCAGCCTCTCGTGGTCCTCGCTTCCGTCCCGCTGGCTGCCATCGGGGCCGTGGTCGGGCTCTGGATCGCGGGGGACGGCCTGAACGCGATGAGCGGAATCGGGCTCGTCATTCTGATCGGGATCGTGGTCAACGACGCGATCATCAAGGTGGACTTCATCAACCAGAAGCGCTCGGAGGGAGCGTCGAAGCGCGACGCGATACTCGAAGCCGGCCGGCTTCGTCTCCGTCCGATCCTGATGACGACGGTGACCACGGTTCTGGGGTTGCTGCCCCTCGCCGTGGGGTGGGGCGCCGGCGCCGATCTCAGGGCACCGCTCGCCGTCGCCGTGATCGGGGGCCTGATTTCCGCCACCATGTTGACCCTGATCGTGATTCCGGTCGTGTATTCGCTGGCCGTCACCCCGGGGGAGCCGGTGGGGTCTCAGGCTTCGGCGGACGGCGGCGCGACACCCGCGCCGATTCGCCCGTGATCGATCTCTCGATCCGTCGTCCGGTCGCGACTGCGGCCATCTATGTCGCCCTCGTGGCGCTCGGCGCCTACAGCTTCCGTCTGATCCCCGTTGAATTGCTTCCGGACGTGGACTATCCCCGGCTCACGATCAATGCCACGTGGGGAGGAGCCTCGCCGGAGGCGATGGAGGCGTTCGTGACGTCGCCGCTTGAGGCGGCGGCCCAACAGGTCCGGGGTGTCCGGAAGATCACTTCGACCTCCCGATCCGATGAACGCGGTACCGGCTCGTCGTCGGAGATCGACGTCGAATTCGAGCGTGACGTCCGGATGGATTTTGCGCGACTCGATTTGAGCGAACGGATCGCGGCGATGCGGGAGGAGCTTCCGCCCGGCGTGATTCCGCGCGTCGAACCCTATGTGCCGAGGGAATTCTCGGACGAAGAACAGGCCTTTCTCTCCTACCAGATCCGGGGGCCGTACACCTTCGGCCGGCTCGCCCAGCTCGCCGATGAGGAGATCCAGCCCGCTCTGGCAGCCGTCGACGGCGTCGCCGCGGTCACGATTCGGGGCGACGAGCAGCGCGAGGTCGCCGTGGAACTGGATGGACCGAAGCTGGAGGCGCTGGGCCTGCGACCGGCCGACGTGGAGGCCAGGATCCGGGAACTCTCGACCCTCCGGGCACCGGGCTCCCTCGTTCTCGCCGGTCGCCAGACCGCGCTGGCGGTGCGGACGCGAGTAGATCGCGTCTCGGAGCTCGAGGACCTGGTCATCATCGATCGGGAGGAAGCTCCGGTGCGGCTTCGCGATCTGGGTCGGGTGCGAGAGACGACGGCCGACCCGCTGATGTATTACCGGATCGATGGGCTTCCGACGATTTCCCTGATCATTTCACGTGAGTCGGGGACCAACGCTGTGAGAGTGGCGGAGGCGGTGAAGACGGAGATCGAGCCGCTACAGGAGAAGATGCCTCCCGGAGTGGTGATCGAACTCGACGTGGACGAGAGCGAGGAGATTCACAAGCAGCTTACCGACCTGCGCCTGCGCGCGATGATGGCGGCCGTGGTGATCCTGCTCGTGCTCATGCTCTTCCTGCGCTCGCTCGAGGCCGTTCTCGTCGTATTCGCGACAATCGCGTTCAGCATTCTGATGGCGGTGAACCTCCTCTACCTGGGCGGCTTCTCGCTCAATGTCCTCACCCTGGCCGGGCTGGCGTGGGGATTCGGACTGATCGTGGACAACGGGATCGTCGTTCTCGAGAACGTGGAGCGTCACAGCCACCTTGAGCCCGATCCAAAGAAGGCGGCGAGCGCGGGGGCGCACCAGGTCGTGTTACCGGTGATTGCGGCGACGACGACGACCGCCATCGTACTCGTGCCTTTCCTCTTCCTGCAGGGCGAGTTGCGGGTCTATTACCTTCCTCTCGCCTGGGCCGTGGCTTTCGCGATCCTTTCGAGCCTGTTCGTGGCCTTCACCTTCGTGCCGACGATGGCGAGTCGGATCCACCACTGGCGGGGAAGGGTGGTCGGCGTCGGAGACGAGGATGACGTTCTTGCGGATCGCGCGGCGGGCCGCGAACCGGGGGCGAATGGCGGTTCCATTGGTGCCCGGGAACCGGTCTACATTCGTGTCTACCGCTCGGTTCTCGGCTTCGCGCTGAACCACCCGATCCTGGTCCTCCTCGTCTGCGGCCTGGCCCTCGGCGGGAGTGCGTACCTGTTCGACAAGCACGTGACCCGTGGCGTGAGCTGGGCCTCGTTCTGGGGGCAGCGCACCTACATCGACGTGAACATACGATTTCCCCGGGGAGCCGGACTGGAACGGACCGACGAACTGGTGCGCTCGTTCGAGGAGAAGATCGCGACGCTTCCCGAGGTCAAACGCTACGAGACGATCGTTCTTCCC
>JARRPS010000166.1:0-5083 GCA_037382625.1 Gemmatimonadota bacterium
TCGATGCCGTGCTTCTGGCGATCGGCGCCGGGATCGGACGACCGCTCGCCGTAGAGGGGGCGGAACTCGACGGCGTTCACCAGGCGACTCCGTTCCTGGTGCGCGTTCATACCCACTCGGAACTCCTGCCGGAAGGCATGACACCGCTGACGGACGTCGGGGAGCGGGTGGCGGTCATCGGCGGAGGCGACACCGCCATGGACTGCGTGCGAACCGCGCTGCGTCTCGGTGCCCGGGAGGCGACCGTCTGGTATCGACGTACCGAGGCCGAGATGCCCGGAAACCCGCGCGACCGGAAGCTGGCCGAACAGGAGGGAGCACGGTTCGAGTGGCTGGCGGCGCCCCGCGGGCTCACGGGAGACGAGCGGGGGCGAGTCCGCTCGATGCGCCTGGTCCGGATGGAACTCGGCGAGCCGGACGGGTCGGGCCGGCGCAGTCCCATCCTTCTGCCCGACTCCGAATTCACGGTCCCGGTGGACACCGTGATTCTCGCCCTTGGATATCTCCCCGACGAGGGATTCGCAGCCCGGATCGCAGGTCTGGCCGCGGAACCGGACGGGAGGATCCGGGTCGATCCGGACACGGGGGCGACGAGCCGCCCCGGGATTTACGCCGCCGGGGACAATGTACTGGGTCCGGCTCTGGTGGTGGACGCGGTGGCCCAGGGAATCCGGGCCTCGGACGCGATCCACGATTTCGTCACCGCGGGCGGTTCGGGCGCGAACCGGTGAGTTCTCCTCTGCGAATCCTGGCCATCAATCCGGGCTCCACCAGCACCCGCGTGGCATTCTTCGAGGACGATCGCTGTCTCTTCGAGGAGGAGTTACGCCACGGTGCGATCGGGACTCCGGGCGAAGACGAGGAGATCCGACGCCGACTCGAGGCGGTGCGGTCGATTCTCGAGGACAGGAAGATCGACCTCTCGACGCTCGACGCGGTCGTCGGACGGGGTGGATTGCTGCGTCCGGTCCCCGGAGGCGTCTATTCGGTAAATGCCCGACTTCTGCGAGACGCCGCGCAGGGGGTCCAGGGGCGGCACCCGGCGAACTTCGGGGCCCCTCTGGCGGCGGAGCTGGCGCGCGAGTCGGGTGCTCCGGCATTCGTCGTGGACCCGGTCAGCGTCGACGAGTTCGACGACCTCGCCCGGGTCTCCGGACTGGCGCAGATCGAGCGACGCAGTCTCTCGCATGCGCTGAGCATTCGCGCTGCCGTCCGTGCCCTCGCGTCAGATCTGGGCCGGCCCTGGCGCGACGTACGGGCCGTCGTGGTTCATCTCGGTGGCGGCATCTCGGTCTCTCCGGTCCGGGATGGCAGGATCGTCGATGCGAACAACGCCGTCAGCGAAGGCCCGTTCTCACCGCAGCGATCCGGGGGTCTCCCCGTCCAGGAGCTACTCGATCTCGTATATTCCGGGCGATACACGCAAGCGGAGATCCGGAGACTGACGGTGGGCGACGGAGGACTTCGCAGCTACCTGGGCACCGACGACGCCACGGAGGTCGAACGGAGGATCGCCGCCGGTGACGACAGGGCGGAGCAGATCTATCGGGCGCTGGCCTATCAGGTGGCGAAGGAGATCGGAGCCATGGCGACCGTGCTGGAGGGACGGGTGGACGCTGTCGTCCTGACGGGAGGTCTGGCCCGTTCGGAGCTGCTGGTGGACTGGATCCGAGACCGGGTCGAGTTTCTCGCGCCGGTTCGGGTCGCGCGCCTCGCCGAGATGCAGGCGCTCGCGGCGGGTGCGCTGTCGGTGCTCCGGGGCGACGAACCGGAGCTCGAGTACTGAATCGGCGGTCGGTGGCAACAGGAGGCGAGGACAAGGGGATGGCGAACAGAATTCTTCTGTCGGGCAACGAGGCGATCGCGGAGGGGGCGCTCGAGGCGGGTGCGCACTTCGCGGCCGCCTATCCCGGCACGCCGAGCACCGAGATCCTCGAGACGCTCTCGCGCCGCGGCGGAATCCGTGCCGAGTGGGCGCCGAACGAGAAGGTGGCCTACGAGACGGCTTACGGCGCGGCGCTGGGCGGAGCCCGGGCACTCGTGGCGATGAAGCACGTCGGCGTGAACGTCGCAGCCGACCCTCTCTTCAGTTCTTCCTACTCCGGCGTGAACGGCGGACTGGTGCTGGTTTCGGCGGACGATCCGGCCATGCATTCCTCGCAGAACGAGCAGGACAACCGCCAGCTGGCGCGCGCCGCGAAGATCCCCGTGCTCGAACCCTCCGACAGCCAGGAGGCGAAGGACTTCACCCGCCTGGCCTTCGAAATCTCCGAGCGGTTCGACACCCCGGTGATGCTTCGCGTGACGACTCGCATCTGTCACTCCATGTCGCCGGTCGGGACCGAACGAGGAGCGAGCTGGCCGAAGGCACCGATATCCGACTATGCCCGGAACTTCCGCAAGCATGTTCTGCTTCCCGCGAACGCTCGGCCGCGGCACGACTTCGTCGAGTCCCGCATGAAGGAACTCGAGCAGTATTCCACGTCGAATCGTGATCTGAACCGCATCATGTGGGGTGACCGGACGGTCGGCGTGATCACCGGTGGGGTGGCCTACCAGTACGTCCGCGAGGTGCTGCCCGGGGCGTCGGTCCTGAAGCTGGGCATGCCCTGGCCGCTTCCCCGAGCGATGGTGCGGGAATTCGCCGCCGGAGTCGACGAGCTCTACGTGGTCGAGGAGCTCGATCCGTTCGTGGAAACCGAAGTTCGAGCGCTCGGCCTCCAGCCACTCGGAAAGGAGATCTTCCCGGTGACCGGCGAGCTGAGCCCGGACGCGGTAGCGCGCGGATTTCAGCTGTCCGGGAATGGCGCCTCGACAGGTTCCCGGCACCTCCCGGACCCGGGGCCCGGAACCGGACCGCTGCCACCGAGACCGCCGGTGCTCTGCGCCGGCTGCGGTCACCGGGGCGTGTTCTTCACGTTGTCGAAGATGGGACTGATCGTGACGGGCGATATCGGCTGCTACACGCTGGGAGCACTTCACCCGCTCGAGTCGATGGACGCCTGTCTCTGCATGGGCGCCAGCATCGGAATGGCCCACGGTATGGAAGCAGCCCTGCGGGCGGCCGGAGATCCGCGTCGGGTGGTAGGAGTGATCGGAGACTCGACCTTCATGCACTCCGGCATTACCGGCGTCATCAACACCGTCTATAACGGTGGCTCGAGCACCATTCTCGTGCTCGACAACGGCACGACTGCTATGACCGGCCACCAGGACCACCCGGGTACCGGCGTGACGGCCACCGGCGAGCGAGGCCGTAAGGTGGACATCGAGGCGGTGTGCCGGGCCGTGGGCGTGGAGCGGGTCCGGAAGGTGGATCCCTACGACATCGCGGCGCTGGAGGCTGCGCTGGAAGAGGAGCTCGGCGCCGATGAACCTTCCGTGATCATTTGCCAGGCGGTGTGCCGACTCGTGGATCGGACGCCGATCGCTCCCTCCGTCCGATTGGAGATCGAGTGCCCGGGATGCGGCACCTGCTTCGAACTCGGCTGTCCAGCGATCGATGATCGTGATGGGGTGGCGGTCATCGACGCCGAGGTCTGCTGCGGCTGCGGGCTCTGCGTGCAGGTCTGCCCCTTCTGCGGACTGCGGATCGAAGGACACGAGACGGCGGGCGTCCTGTGAGCCCGGACCCGGATCGGGATCTGGAGCCGACCCTCGACGGTGCGAGGGTCAGGAATCTCGTTCTGGCGGGAGTAGGAGGGCACGGTGTTCTCGCCCTGAGCCGGATCGTTGCAGAGGGAGCGCTCGCCGCCGGTTTCGATGTCCGGAAGAGCGAGATTCACGGAATGTCGCAGCGGGGCGGGAGTGTGCTCAGCGAGGTCCGCTACGGGGCGACCGTCCGCTCGCCGCTGATCCCGGAAGCCGCCGCCGACCTGCTCCTCTCCCTCGAGCTCCTCGAAGCCCTGCGCCACCTGCACCGGTTGAAGCCGGACGGCCTCCTGCTGGTGAACGAGCAACGCATCACGCCGGCTCCGACCGGGTCCGGCCCGGTGAATTATCCGGAGGACGCGCGGGAGAGGCTGCTCGCCTCCGTGCCCGACGCGCAGATTCTACCCGCGCATGAGGTGGCCGCGGGACTCGGAGAGTCACGTGCCGCGAACATGGTGATGCTGGGGGCGTTTGCCGCGCGAACCGGCGACATTCCGACTCGCATCTGGAAGCAGGTGATCGAGTCCGCGTTCCGTTCCGATCTCGTCCCGGTGAACCTCTCGGCGTTCGATGCGGGCGTCACGTTGGCAGACTCACGTTGAGCGGTCAGCCGACCGGGGAAGCGATCCGGTCCCTCGAGCAGCTGCGGCGGGCTGCGTCCGCGGGGCCCCGCCGTCGGGTCGCCGTGGCGTGGGCCACCGGCTGTGAGACCCTCAAGGCGGCCGCACTCGCTCGTGAAGCGAGGCTGGCGGAACCGGTGCTGGTGGGACCCGAGCGGGAGATCCGGCACGGCCTCGAGGAGATCGGCGCCGATCCCGACGCCTTCGAGATCCATGAATCACCGGATCCGGTATCCGCGGCCGCCAGTTGTGTTACAAGGGTTCGAGCGGGCGAAGCTGACCTGCTGCTCAAGGGGGCCGTCTCGACCGCCCAGCTCATGCGCGCCGTGCTCGATCCCGAGGCAGGCCTCCGGACCGGTCGCCTCCTCAGCGATGTCTTTCTGTTCGACTTCGTCCGCAGCCCGAAGCCCCGAATCGTGGGCATTACGGACGGCGGGGTGATTCCAAAGCCGGATTTCGCTCAGAAAGACCGGATCCTGAGAAACGCGGTGTCGGCTTTTCAGGCGCTCGGTGTGCGCCGCCCCGCCGTGGCCCTGCTGGCCGCCGTGGAAACCGTGTCGGACGTATTCCCTTCCACCGGGGAGGCCGCCCGTCTCGCGGAGCGGATTTCCGACGACGCCGAGTGCAAGTGCGAGGTCGACGGGCCGCTGGCCGTCGATCTGGCGCTGTCAGCAGAGGCGGCGGCAGCGAAGGGCTTCACTTCGCCGATCGCGGGCAGGGCCGACATCCTGCTCTTCCCGGATCTGGAGTCGGCGAATATGTCGGCCAAGTCCGTGGAGTACGTCGCCGGGCTCGAACCGGCTCATTGCGTG
>JARRPS010000167.1:0-5082 GCA_037382625.1 Gemmatimonadota bacterium
CCACAGCAGGATCAGATAGAGGATCCAGTCCATCCACGCGGGCTTCTTGGGGACGAACACGTCGATGTCGACGTAGCGCACGCCCGGCACGTCCTGAAGCACCGCGTAGATGTCGCTCAGGTGGATGCTCTGCCCGAGACGCACGACGTCGAAGTCGAGCGCCGCGAGGACCGCCTTATGCGCCGCGACCCGTACCGTTTCCGCGTCCTGGTCCGGGTCGACCCCGATGCCTGCTCGGAGCAGCAGATGTACCGGGATGTAGTTGTCGATCAGCAGGCGGCGGTTGCGGTCACGCACCTTGCGGAGACTCGCGCCCAACTGCTTGCGCGAGCCCGGGCTGAAGTCGGCGCCATCCTGGCCCGCTATGGGGAGGTGGATGGCCTGCTCGAGCCCGTCCAGCACGGGCGTGGCGATGGCCTTCGCGACTTCGCCCGACAGCGTGACCTGATCGGCGAAGTCCTGCAGCGAGACGATGCGCCCGAAGGTCCGCACGGTGCGCGGGGCGTTCAGGCGAGCCGTCGCGAGCGTCTCGGGGTCGGCACCGCCCTCGGCGGCCAACGGATTGACGGCTTCCATCAGCCCCACGGGCTTCCGGAGGAGCGTCGTGAGTGAGCCCGCAGCCACGCGCCCGGCCAGCCCCGAGCCCATGCGGTAGGTGGCGACGATGTTCTTGTCGCCCGTGGGCGGTATGGCACCGTACACGCCGTCGCCGAACTGGACGATCGCGCCGCCGTCGTCGTCGAACCTCAGTTCGAAGGCTCGGTCCGCGGCGGCGCGCCCGTAGAGGCCGGCCACCTCGGTCCACCGGGTCCCTCCCACGCGGAGGTCGAGAGTGCTCGTCGCCCCTGCCTTCGAACCGCTCGCCAGGTACGTGAGCGGATCCTTGCGCAGCGAGTAGTACTGGAACGGCATGGAGGCGTCCCCGCTGCCCAGCACTTCACTGCTCACGGTCTCGCCGTGGGTGGCCTTCGCCACGTTCCCATACATGGAGGCGCTCTCCCGGCGAAGCGAGAGCGATCCGTCGTACTTGATCGGGATCTTCAGATGGCAGAAGTCGCCATCGGACGCCGTCGCGGGCACGATGGTCGGAACGGCCGAAACGGACACCCGGGTCGCTTCTTCACGCTCATCCTGCACGAGAAGCGTGCGACCCTTCTCGATCTCGTCGGTGAAGATGCGCGCACCGGCCTTGAAGCCATCGCGCTGAACGGTACGGCCGATCTCGACGGCCAGACCGTCCTCGGTGTCGCGCGCCACGCCCGGCAGGTGGAGCGCGGTACCGGAGATCGTGCTCGGATATTCGCTCGTCGCGAACGCCAGCTCGTCCCCGATCAACTCGTAGACGACGACGTCCGTGCGGTCGAAGACCTGCGGTATGGAGGGAGATACGGCGACGCGCGTGACGGTGTCGGTCACACCGCCGAAGCTCACGCGCCACTGCGCGACGCCGTCGATGGTGACCAGCGTGTTGTAGCCGTTGTTGATCCCCTTGTCTGCCACCAGAAGCCGTTTGCCGACTTCGAGGTCGGGGTACTTGCCGTCGAGGTACAGGTACGGACCGCCCGAAAGACCCAGACCGGACGTGCTCTCGAGCGTCCAGGTGATGCGTGTCGGCTCGCCCGGCGGGTGACTCGCCTTCATGTACTGCGCCGGCGCGTTGTAGCCGAACAGACGGAAGGTGCGGCGGTACTTGAACACCTTGGTGTTCGTGCCCCAGGGGTTGGTGACGTGAGTGGAGCTGCCGGACATCATGACGAAGAGCCCGCCGGGTCGTGAGCCCTCCAGCGGCCGCGTCCCCCGGAGAATCACCCGGTCGTCGACGACGTCGAACCCGTCGATCTTCTTCTCTTCGATGCTGTCCGTGGCGCCGTCTACGAACAGGACCACGGTGTCGCCGGTCCCCAGTCGGTCGGCGATCTGTGGCCCGTTCAGACGGTGCAGCGGCGACGTGGCGCGTCCGCTGGCCAGCGGGTTGATGTCGACCGGTACGCCGAACACCCGCTGCTCGTTGAGCGCGGCGTGCGCCTCGAGGCCTTCCACGGTCTCGAAGGTCTGCGGCTTGTCCCCGTTCCGGGGCACGCTTTGGATCTTCTGACCCGGCGGTACGGTGATCGACTTCCCTTGCTCGACCGTGAAGGCGACGAGCGTTCGTGCTGCCACCCCCGGACGGGGGCGGTAATCGATGAGCGCGGCTACGCGGGCTACGGAGTCCTTGAAGCGAGCCGTGCGCAGGAAGACTTCGTTCGCGTAGCGCTCCTGGTAGAACGTGAGGACGTCCGCGACGGCGGCCCACAGCTCGAGGGTCGTGATTCCGTAGTCGTCCGAGTTGCGGTTGGTGAGCGCGGCGAGCTCGGGGTGTCGGGCAATGCGGGTGTGCATGGCCTGTCGGAAGCTTCCGAACGTGCCGATCCGGTAGTCGATCGCCGACAGCGAGGGCCGATTCCAGACCTCGAGCGGGGTCGCGGGTGCGGATGGCTCGCAGCAGCGGCAGATCGCCTTCATGCTTTGCCTCCCCTGGCGACGACGGTCAGCACGCCGTTCTCCTGGAAGCTCGGGTCGTTGTCGAGAATCGGGATCTCCCACGGACCCATGCGCATGACGCCCGCGGCCAACTCCCCGTTGGCGGGTTCGCCCTGTCGCTGGAACAGCGTGATCACGGCCGAGTCGACGCCTTCGACGGCCTCGATCGCCGCGTAGATCTGGCTCAAGTAGACCGAGTCGCCGAAGCCGAAGTGGTCCGAGTGGAAGAACCCACGTGCGCCGGTGGGGAGGACGCGATTGCTCAGTGCCTCCATCACGGCCGTGGCCACGTCGGCGCGGAAATGGTCGGACTGGACGCATAGGTCCGCGGCCAGCTCGATGGGCACGAACACGGGCGGACGGATCTCGAGATCATAGCCGGCCATCCGGTAGCGGTTGAGGAACGCCCGAGCGCGCCGCTTCAGTCGCGCGGACAGCTGCGTGCGCCCTCGGGGACGCCGGACCAGGTCGGCCGAGTCCGCGGGATCCACGCCCACGAACACCGTGTGCCAGCTGCCCGTCCAGCGGAACGACGCCACCGCGCTGGCCACGTCGGGCAGCTCTTCGGCCGCTCTGGCGTAGTCGGCCTCGGTGACTGCCCGGAACTGCCTGGCCCGGAACGCCTGCGGCGCATGCCGGCGCACGCGATCGATGGTTTCCGGCTCGGTGCCACCCTCGGCCGCCAGCGGATTGCGGATCCGGTCGATCCAGGCGGCCGGTCCAGGCAGGGCCACGTGCGCAACCGTCTCGGCGCCCACATTGCCCGCGGTGCCGTTCCCGATGCGATACACGGCCTGGAAGCCCGTCGCTCCGGCCACCTCGCGCCCGTATTCGCCGTCCCCGAAGCGGAGCGAAGCACGGCCCCGATTG
Organism: Gemmatimonadota bacterium; assembly: GCA_037382625.1. Lineage (GTDB taxonomy): Bacteria > Gemmatimonadota > Gemmatimonadetes > Palauibacterales > Palauibacteraceae > Carthagonibacter. The sequence goes on from JARRPS010000167.1 coordinate 3,391, forward strand.
TCGACCTCGGCCACGAAGTGTCGCGAGAACGGAGTACTGTCGAGGAGGTCGGGAACCGGCGTCCACAGCTCCGGCGTGGTGGAGCCGGGAGACGTCACCAACACGAGGGCCGCCGGGGTCGTGTGGTGCGGGCTGCACTCGAGATCGTGGCGCGGCGTGAGCGGGCGCACGGTGGTGGCCGAGCCCACGGTGCTTACCTCATAGCTCATCTCGTCGGGCTGGCACTGCTGGGTGAGCGGACCGCTGGACAGCTCCAGCCGGAAGGCAGCGTCGCCCGGTACCGCCGTCCCCAGGCTGACCCGCTCGCTGGTCGTGAGCCCGTGGTCGATGAGGACCATGTTGCCCCGCGCAACGGACACGGAGCGGATGAGGTCGAAGCCCGGCGTGCGCGCGGAGAGGCAGAGCGGAAACTCGAGCGCGTCCTGGCGGCGCCAGCGCACGCGCAGCAGAGGAAGGGCCGGGTCGCCGGCCTGGCGCCGGCGCAGCCCCCACGAACGGATCAGGTGCCCGTGCAGGTCGATCTCCTCCTGCTCGAGCTGGTCCCCATACACCGGATCGGTGGTGGCCTCGGGCGCCTCGGCGATGCGCACGACCTGCCGTCGTTCCGGATCCGCGTCTGCGTTGAGACCTGTGAGGGGGCCACGCACCTCTTCGAGGAGCACGTAGTCTCCCACGCTCAGGACCGGCTCCTCGGCGTGCCCCGTCGCGGAAACCGAATACAGGAACGCTTCCGTGGTCCCGGGCGCCAGGCAGCACTCCTCGTTGCCGAACGCGTGCAACTGGATCTCGTTGTTGCGCGGATCGAACGAGGCCTGATGGGTGCTCTCGAACACGGCCACGGACGCCAACGCGGGATCCGCCTCGAGGGCATCCGCACTCACCCGACTACGGTCCAGGACCGCGCCTGGCGGATCGGTGGTGCCCGCCAGAGGTGCGAAGATGCGGGTCAGGAACGGGGTCGCCTGCGGGAGCGTGGCATTCGCGTTCACGTGCAAATGCACGAACGTGGACGCGTTCCTGCCGTCGTGCATGCGGTAGTCGACGAGCCGAGCATGCCGCCGCGCCGAGATGCGCTGACGCACGGTCTCCAGGAAGGCCTCGTTGGCCGTGGCGTCCTGGAAGTAGGAGAGCTGGTCGCCCGTATGGGCCAGCAGCTCGACCAGGACGATCCCCAGGTCGGACGGATTGCGTTCCGTCCAGCTCGGATTCAAGTGCGGAATCAGGTCGAGCATCATCCTCCGGAAGCTGGCGTAGTCCTTTGCCGTGTAGTCGAGGAGCGGCTCTTCGAACTCGGGGGGAGGACAGTACGGATCCGGTGCGCAGTCGAAGTCGACCGGGCAGGACGCCATGAATGAGAAGTCGATGCCGGCCAGGAATGGATCGAGATCGGAGCTGGCGAAGTCGAGCCGGTACGTGGAGTAGTCGCCGCCCGCCGAGGCCGTCAGGTCCAAGGAGCCATCCGGCAGCCGCACGACGTGATCGACCGTGATGTCTACGATCCGAACGCCACCGGTGATGGTCGCGCGACTGGGGTCGTCCGACAGGCCGTAGGCGTCGTCCGGGTCGGCGGGATTCGTGGCGTCGGCCGGAGGGACCGGCTTCAGGAAGTGCACACGGATGCGCGTGTGGTCGTCCGGATCGACCTCCAGGTAGTCGATGCCGTTCAGAGTCGGGTGGTTCAGCACGTCCGAG
>JARRPS010000168.1:0-5072 GCA_037382625.1 Gemmatimonadota bacterium
ATCTCATCGACCGCCTCGAAGAGCCCGGTCTCCGAGACCACCGGCAAGGCCGACTTTTCGGAGCTGACGCCCCGGCAGGTCGTTCAAGAGCTCGACCGCTACATCATCGGTCAGGACGATGCGAAACGGGCGGTAGCCATCGCGCTCCGGAACCGGTGGCGTCGCCGAAACGTCGAGGGCGACCTGCGGGACGAGATTCTGCCGAACAACATCATCATGATCGGCCCGACCGGCGTGGGGAAGACGGAAATCGCCAGGCGCCTTGCCCGGCTCGCCGGGGCCCCGTTCGTCAAGGTGGAGGCCTCCAAATTCACGGAGGTCGGGTACGTGGGCCGTGATGTCGAGTCGATGGTGCGGGATCTCGTGGAGTATGCCGTCAACCTCGTGCGCACCGAGCGTGAGGAGGATTGCCGCGAGATCGCCTCGGAGCGGGTGGAAGAACGGCTGCTGGACCTGCTTCTGCCTCCCGTTGCCGGCGACTCATCGCCCGAAGACGTGGAGTCGGAACGGCCGCGCACTTTCGTGGTCGGAAGCGGCGGCGCCCGGTTGGACGACGGTGAATCGCCGGGAGACTCCCCCGATTCCCGTCGGCGCCGGACTCGTGAGAAACTCCGGGGGCTGCTCCGGGACGGGAAGCTGGAGGAGCGCGAGGTCGAAGTCGACGTCACCGAAAGCACTCTGCCGATGATGGATATGAGCGCGACGGGAATGGAGGGGCTCGATTTCAATTTCATGGAAGTCCTCCAGGACATGCTTCCGAAGCGGAGCAAGCGTCGCGCCCTGAGCGTTTCAGAAGCGCGCCGGATCCTGCTCTCGGAGGAGCTGGACCGGCTCGTGGACATGGACGAAGTCGTGGACGAAGCGCTCCACCGGGCAGAGACGATGGGGATCATCTTTCTCGATGAGCTGGACAAGGTGGCCAGCAAGAGCGCGCCGGGCGGACCGGACGTATCACGTGAGGGTGTTCAGCGGGACCTTTTGCCGATCGTGGAGGGATCGACCGTTCAGACGAAGTACGGCTTCGTCAATACCGATCACATGCTCTTCATCGCAGCGGGCGCCTTCCACGTGAGCCGACCGTCGGATCTCATTCCCGAGCTCCAGGGTCGGTTTCCCATCCGGGTCGAACTGGCGAGCCTGACGGAGAGCGACTTCGTACGGATCCTCCTGGAGCCGGAGAACGCGCTCCTCAAGCAGTACCAGGCTCTCATTGCGACCGAAGGGGCGACGCTCGAGCTCACCCGTGACGCGATCGAGGAAGTCGCCCGGATCGCGGCGGACGTGAACGGGAAAGTGGAGAACATCGGCGCGAGGCGTTTGCACACGGTGCTGACGAGTCTTCTGGACGATGTCATGTATGGGTTGCCGGAGGAGGGCGCCGGAGAGACGATTCACCTCGATGGAGCAATCGTTCGCGAGCGGCTTTCGCAGATCGTCGAGGACGAGGACCTGCGTCGCTACATTCTCTAGGAATACCTGATTACGGATACGAAGAGAGCGCAACGATGAGTGACCTCAAGAAGACACCCCTTTACGCCGAGCACATCGCACTCGGAGCCAAGCTCGTTCCCTTCGCCGGATACGAGATGCCGGTGCAGTATCCTTCGGGGATTCGCGCCGAGCACCTCGCCGTTCGCGGTGCTGCGGGATTGTTCGACGTGTCGCACATGGGAGAGTTCCTCGTGACGGGACCGGACGCGCTGGCTTTCGTCTCCTACGTCACGACGAACGATCCGGCGCGCCTGGCGGAGGGTCAGGCACAGTACAGCGTGTTCTGTCACGAAGACGGGGGCGTCGTGGACGACCTGATCGTCTACCGGCTGGGGGACCAGCGTTTCCGGTTGGTCGTCAACGCCGCCAATCTCGAGAAGGACTGGAAGCACCTTCAGGGACTCGTATCCCGATTCGACGTGCGGCTGGAGGACGAGAGCGATGCGGTCGGGCTGATCGCGCTGCAGGGGCCGAAGGCGCAGGAGATCCTCGCGCCGCTCTCCTCCGAGCCGCTGGATCCGATCGGCTTCTACGAATTCACGGCCGGAACCGTGGCGGGGGTGCCGGGCGTGATCAGCCGGACCGGATATACTGGGGAGGACGGTTTCGAGCTGTACGTTCCGTCCGATCGAACGGCGGGGTTGTGGCGCGAGCTTCTGGTGGCCGGTGCATCGGCGGGAATCGTCCCCGCGGGCCTCGGGGCGCGCGATTCCCTCCGACTCGAGATGGGGTACGCTCTTTACGGAAACGACCTGGATGACGAGACCAGCCCGATCGAGGCCGGGCTGTCCTGGCTGGTCAAGCTCGACAAGGAGGAATTCGTCGGCCGGGACGCTCTGCAGCGTCAGAAAGACGCCGGCGTCACCCGTCGCCTGCGTGGTTTTCGACTCACCGAGCGAGGTTTTCCTCGTCCGGGCTACCCGGTCGTGTTCGGTGGAGATGTCGTGGGAGAGGTCCGGTCCGGGACCGTCAGTCCGTCGCTGGACGCAGGCATCGGTACCGCATACCTGCCGCCCGAAGCCGGATTCGGAGACGAGATCGCGATCCGCATTCGCGGCAAAGAACTGCCTGCGAAGGTCGAGCGCATGCCATTCTACACCGCCGGTTCCGTCCGGAAGTGAGGAGGGGGTGAATCGAGCGGCCGAACGACCGGCGGACGAGATACGTATCGGAATCCTCACCGTATCCGACGGAGTGAGTGCAGGTCGGGAGGACGGGTCCGGCGACCGAATCGAATCGTCGGCACGAGCCTCCGGTTGGAGTGTGAGCATTCGGGAGGTCGTTCCCGACGATCAGGTTCGAATCGTCTCGACCCTGGCCTCCTGGTGTGACGAGGATCTGTGTGATCTGCTGCTCACCACGGGGGGAACGGGACTGACCGGGCGTGACGTGACGCCCGAGGCCACGCGGGCTGTGATTCAGCGGGAGGTGCCGGGGCTGACAGAGGCCCTCCGAGCCGCCGGTCGGCAGAAGACCCCTTTTGCGGTGTTGAGCCGTGGAATCGCCGGTACGCGAGGTCGGACCTTGATCGTGAACCTTCCCGGCTCGCCCTCCGGGGTCGCGGACGGGCTCGATCTCCTGAACGGCGTCGTGGGGCATGCCGTGGAGCTCCTGAGGGGCACGGACACGAGGCACGATTGAGGTGATATGGCTGGCGTCCTGATCGACGATCGCGACATCGAGTCGGCCCTCGCGGTACGTTCCGCGGCCGAAGCAGATGGGCACACGACCGAGATGGTCTCGTCTCCGGACCGACTCGATCGGATGCTCGCCGGGGATGAGACGGTGGCCCTGGTCCTGACAGGTGATCCGGGATCGTCCATGACGGACGAGATGCTGCGGATCGTCTCCTCGCACGTACCGCGTCCTCCGGTGATTCTGGTAGGCCGCATCGCGGATGGCGAGGATCCGAGGGATCTCGTCGCGGGGATCGAGACCTGGCTGCTTCCGGACGAGCTGATCCTCGCGCCTCCGGACCCCGAAGAGGTGCAGGTCGCGCTCGCACATCAGATCGAGCGCTACGAACTGCAGCTCGAAACGGGGATCGTGGGTCACACGCACGGCGTGCGTGAGGTGCTGGAGCGGATCCACATGCTCGCACCGGTGAACTCGACGGTGCTGATCACCGGCGAGAGCGGTACCGGCAAGGAGCTCGCTGCGCGGGCGATTCACCGACTGTCGCCGCGGCGCGGCAAACCCTTCATCACGCTCAACTGCGCCGCGATTCCCGAGACCCTCCTGGAGTCCGAGCTGTTCGGTCACGAGAAGGGTGCGTTCACGGGCGCCACTTCGCGACGGCGTGGCATGTTCGAGCTCGCGGACCAAGGGACGCTCTTCCTCGACGAGATCGGCGAAATGCCCCTGCCGCTGCAGACGCGTCTCCTCAGGGTATTGGAGACGCGGAGGTTCATGAGGGTGGGAGCGGACACGGAGATCTCCGTGGACGTTCGAATCATCGCGGCCACGAACCGTGACCTGCGGCAGGCCGTCGAGCAGGGCACATTCCGTCGCGACCTGTACTACCGACTCAACGTTCTTCACCTCGATCTGCCGCCTCTGCGCGATCGGACCTCGGATATTCCGATCCTGGTCCGGCGCTTCATCGAGGAGTTCAGCCAGCTCCATGACCGGGAATTCAAGGGGCTTTCCCGAGAAGCCATGCAGATCCTGCTCGACTATGCGTGGCCAGGGAACGTTCGCGAGTTGCGAAACCTCATCGAGTCGATGGTCGTTCTGGCACCGGGCTCCATAATCGGAGCTGAGGACATTCCACCGGAAATCCGGTTCTCCAGCGGACGGCAGCTCCTGCCCGGTTCGGAGACCGGAGCCCTGCCGACCCTGGTCGGCGTGGATCAGGACGAGACGGGAACCGGCCTGCAACTTCCCCAGGTGGAATTTCTATTCCGGACGCTGGTCGATATGAAGATCGATCTCGAGGATCTCAGGTCGGAATTCGAGCGATTTCGTCAACGCTATCGGCACGAGGGATCGGACCGGCCGTCGCCGATCGGGCCCGAGCCGCGCTCGATCGAGATTCGCGGTCGCAGCCTGGATGACGGACCCCAGTCGGAGACACCGTGGGAAGGGCTCGACACTCCGTCGGCTCCGGCGATCGCCGTCGGACCGGAGATGACGATGTCCGATATCGAGCGCGAAGCGATCGCGCTGGCACTCCGGGAATCGGATGGGAATCGGCGAAAGGCAGCCGAGCGCCTCGGGATCGGAGAACGGACGCTGTACCGAAAGCTGAAGGAGTACGGGCTCGAGGGTTGAGCCCCTCATCCTTACTGGTTGCTCTGCGGCGCGGCGCGAGAGAGGACGGTCGCGAGCTCCCTGTCGAGCGTGGAACGAATTCCGACCCACTGCGGACCTTCGCTGTTCTCGTAGAGGGCTACGAGCGGTAGGTCGAGATCGATCTCCTCGGTGAACAGATAAAGCGCCATTTGCGTGTCCTGCTGTCGCAGCCGCTCCCGATTGAATTCCGGAGTGATCGGGATGATGTTCAGCGGACGATAAATGAAACTCTGGTTACGGATCTGCAGGTCGTTCGGCTCGAACGACTCCTCGTAGCTCCGGGTGAA